>JBAZHC010000004.1 GCA_041652575.1 Phycisphaerae bacterium
TATGATGATTACCAGCAGATATTCGATGCTGCTTCGATGGCATGGAACAAAATCTCATCAAATCAATTCCAAACAATCTGCAATGCCACGTGGTTAAAGCACGAAAATTAAATGGAAAGCGTATTAGACCTGCTTAGTGAGTTTATAAAGAAGGCGGTAGATAAGAATATCGAGAAGAATGGATGAGGAAAATTTGTGGGCAGGTCAGAGAAGTTATTAATGTTAAATAAAATTATATAGATTAACTATTCACAACCTTTCAACTGGTCATTCCATCCAATTCGCTGCCATTTGTGAAAAGTCAATAAAGGTATAATCGTTGAGCCAGTCTTCAGCCAATATCTTTAAATCATTCATATCAACGTGACAGTCCTGGCTAATATCGCCGGCTAAATTACACCTGAACAATTTGTTAACAGGTATTTGCTTTTTGGGGATACTCAAATTTGAATAGCTCACAACTAAATCCCGCAGACCATCGCTATTAAAATAAGTAACAACAATCGTGTGTCTGCCCGCCAGAAGATATTTATAGCCGCTTCTTTCCTGAACCGAATGCTGACCATCGTTGTTAACAACAAGAACGCCATCGACATATAACTTACTGCCATCATCCGAATAGGTATAAAAAGTATAACCGGCATTTGACACCACATCGAGATAGCCTGTAAAACGAAAGGCAAAATTGTCGTCTCGCTGGCGCAGGCCTATGTCAAAGTTATGTGCCGTCCCGACAACTGTCGGCGTAAGCAAATCAAAATCCGGCAGTGAAGTCCACGTACCTTCGTAATACTCGTAATTCAGGCCGTTATCTGCTCTCGTCGCCCAGCCGATACTCTCGAGCATTGGCGATATTTCCGGGTTGGACATAAACAGATTCCAGCAAAGGCCGGTTCGATAGTTTTCAATCATGGGAACAATTGTTCCCTGGTCGATTGCTAAATAATCATCGGCGAACCAATTCGGGTCAGTATCAAGATTGAACGCGTCATAGAAGCCGAGCGACCCCCATAACTGACTGCCGTAAGTATAATAAAAATGCTTCAATGTCGCGATTGATTCTGAAGGGGTGTACGGCATTGAGCTTATTGCAGCGGTCGGAGTAATAGTGCCGTTATCGGAAGCTCCCGGAGCGTGAGCAACATAACCCCATGGACTATAACTGGCCGTTAATCCCCATACTAAATCGCTATAACCTGAAAAACCTTTAGGATTAGCAATGCAATAAGCACGGTCTATCAAAGCAATATTTCGGCTGTTCTCGAAGTAGTTACAGTAATTATCGTTTTTATTACGAGGGTCGAAACCGAGAAACGGATAATGAGTCCAGAACATCGGCGTTTCGAACCCGCTTACCCATTGAATATAATTATAATATCTATTGCCGTTTTTATAACCGCCGCTGTCGCCAAAGCCGTCATAATAACAACTTGCCGGTATAGAATGAGTCGGCGAAGCTATCGCTAAAATGTAGGCATTCATAGATTCACAACCGCCAAAGGCAAAACTATACTGCCAGCTTGAATCCGGCGACCATAACCACCACAGATGTTTGCCGTCAGTATCAGACGCTCTGCGGTACCAATCCCACTCCACATCCTCATAAAGCTGCGTCGCACGGCTGCGAATTTCATTTTCCACAGGGGTGTTGGCGTCAAAGTACTGGCGACAGGTAAGAATGCCGACTATCATATCGGCAGTTTCGATGATATCGCCGGCTATAATAGGGTCGCCATTCGCATCATAATCGGCGGCTTTAGTCGCACCTGTTGTTCCATCCATCCAGTGTGACCAGACGCCATGATAACGCGGCGCAACATCCTGAAGAAAAGTAAGCACCGTCAAAACCCTCTGGGACGCCTGCGCTCTTGTAATAAATCCCCGCTCTGCACCGACTACAATAGTCATCAGCCCCATACCTGAACCGCCCGTAGTAACAGTCTGGCGGTCATATAACGCAAATCTTTCTCTTGCCATTCCGCTTACAGGATGAGCGAAATCCCAGAAATATCTGAATGTCGCCTGCTGAATCGAAGTCAAAAGCTGCTCGTCAGTCATTGCGTAAGGAGTTGCTGTTACTTTACTCGAAGCTTCGCCTTCTGTTCCGTTTATAACCGGTTTGACGTAATACCAGTAAGGTCTGACATTATCGCCGATAAAATTACTATAAACAGATACGGTGTGAACTGAACTGTTTAATTTTTCGTAGGTTCCATTTTCATATCTGCTGCGATAGATATTATACCCATCCAGACCTGAAACCGTAACCGGGGTCCATGTTAAATCTATTCTGCAATCGTGGCCTGAAGCCGCCAGGCCGACAATCAGACTTTGCGCACAAAGGGGTGAAATAACAAATAATACAGCAAACAAAATTATTGAAAGGGGTTTTCGCATTTTATCCTATTATACAAAAAACAAGGGCGCTTAGTCAAATAATCCAAGCGCCCTTTTAAATCACGCAAACTTAATTATTGACAATTTGAATTAGCAACATCGTTGCATTTGAGCCAGTTTTCGGCCATTTGAGCAAAATCTGCAAAGTCGATATAACAATCTTTGTTTATATCTCCGACCAGATATGTCGTGCCGCAGCTATGACTTCCGCCATCAGCTATAAACTGTTCGAGGACCTTATCAGCAGGCAGACCTATTTCATAAAGCCGTACTTCATCGATAAGGCCGTTGAATTCTCGCTGGCCATCGAACTGTTCATCGGAACCAATGCGAACGTTGTAATTATTGAGGTCTATTAAAGCTCCTTCCGGAATTTCTCGAGAAGCTGCCAAAATACCGTCAACATAAACACATTCACTTAAACCATCAAAAGTTCCGACAACCTGATGCCACTGGTTATCCCCTACGGGACCAGTGCTGCCGGAAACAACAGGACCGATGCCGTTAAGAATGAGACTAATGTTATCATCCGGGGTCGGATCGGAGTTCCTGAGCAATCTCCAGCTCGAATCGCCTTTATTGACAATCGCCTGCCACCATTTATCGAAGGTGCCTTTTACCCATGCAGAGACCGTAATCTCATCTCTCAGGTCAGCCCATGTCGGCGGTTCGTGAGTTGTACTTCCGCCGCCGCAATCGATATAATCGCCGTCACCATCAAGAAGAATAGCACCGTTTACCTTACCTGCGGCCCATGTTGCATTACCGACAAGAGTACCATTATGACCGCCTACGCTGTCAACCGCTGTGGTGCCGGATGTCTCATCAAGAGCCCAATGCGCCACAAGACCGGTATAACCTTCGGCATAGACTTTTACCAAAACAGTATCATTGGCATCTTTATCGCTATCATCGACAGTAAGCCGCAATACATAATCCCCTGCTGTATTGAATATAACATCAGGATTCTCAACTGTATTGCTCGGACTGAATGCCGGGGTCGCAGGACCACTGACAACTGTCCATTCGTACGTCAAAGAAGCCGGAGGACTTGGCAAACCATCGTCAGTAACAGTTACATCCATTGCTGCCGTAGCAGTGCCTGAAGAGAGCCAAACCGCCTGCTTTAGACCTGCATCGACTGTCGGCGGAGCATTTTGCGTATTAAAGGTCCAGGTATAGCCTTCGGTTTTGATTTCCGGGCCTGAACCATCCGGGTCGTAACAATCGACTTTCCAATAATAATTCTTATTCCCATCAAGAGCCCCGACAACTACAGAATCGGCATCCTGCTTGTCGAGTATCTTTGTATTTGTTCCGGGCATATTGCCGTCTGCGCCAAACCATACATCGCAAAGGATCGTATCGCCGGTTTGACGTGGAGCGGGACGAGTCCAGCTAAGAGTTGTGGAAACAGTCGGGTCAACCGTACTGTTATTTGCCGGGCTTGGGTCTTCAGCGGCATAAGCAAGACCGACATATGCTTCATCCCAACTAACAACACCGCCGGTGCTCGAACCTCCATTGCCGACCAGGTGCAGAAAAACTCTACAACGGGTGGCGGGTATCGGCGCCACAACATTAGCCGAGATAACTTTCCATGTATCATACGGATCGATTGGTACATCTATATCCATAGCGCCATAAAAACGTCCAATTTCTTCGGCATATATCAAATAATTATCAACGTCATACCACTCAACCTGAAAAACGCCATCCATGCCGTGAAGACCATGGTTATCGCTCACAGGAGAATAAGTACTGACGCTGAAAGTGTACTCCCGGTCCTCAGTAACTGCAAAGTCCTGAATTATACCGGGTGCATCCGACCAAATCAGCATGGCTCTCGTATCAATGTACGCACCGGCATTATTGTGAATCCAGCCGTCTGTACCCCAGAATACCCAGCCGGGAATTGTAAATCCCGGATCGCCGAACCAGCCGATATTACCACCCTCAAAGCCGGGATTCTGCAAATCATTGGCAAGAATATTACTGCTGCCAATCAGGCTTATAATTAAAGCCGTTAATAATAGAAAATTTTTCTTCATAACGTCCATCCTTTCGAAACAACTTATTTTCTTCGCCTGATGAAGAACAAACCGCCAAGTCCCAGCAAGGCCATTGTAGCCGGCTCAGGAACGAGAACTACAGAAGCATTATCGAAACAAACTGAACCGCCGGTATATCCCCAGTCTGCTCCAACTCCATCATGAGTGAGCTGGAAATATATTTTCCCATGCGCTGCGCCTTCAGGTGCAACCGCCGTACCGGAGATAAGTTTCCATGTATCAGTACCGTCTCCGGGGTTTGATTCACTTTTTGCGCCTATGAACCGGCCGATTTCAGAGGAGCCAATCGTTGCCCAATTCTCGGCTGTCCACTCAGCTTTGACCATCAAATCCCAACCTCTGAGTTTGTCAGCAGCTTTGGTAATTGCGGAAACACTGAATTCATATTCCTGTCCCACTACTACACCAAAAACATCCTGATACATACCAACAGAATCCCACCAAACAAGCATACCCTTACTGTCCATTACATAACCTGCATCATTCATATGCCAGCCATCGGTTCCCCAGTAAGTCCAGCCGGGAATAGACGGGCTGTCGCCAAGCCAGGCACAGTCACCATCTTCAAAGCCGCCGTTGGTCAGCAGATTCGCCTGAGCAGTTCCACACAGAACAAGGCCCAGACATACACATAAAACATACTTAGTTAACTTCGACATTTCTTTTCCTCCTAATCTTAAAAAATCTTAACTTTCTCTTTAACAACCAAATACCAGATTTTGGTACTTTTGTCCGATAATGTCATAACGTTTTCACATCTTAATTCTAATCCCATTTCATATCTTAAAGAACACCATTTTGCGGATGTCTTCAACCATTTTGCGACCAATAACTTACAATCTTTAATACCTTTCGAGATTCATAGGATTAAACTTGTTTTTTGCAATAATATACCAGGCACAAACGGAGATAAAACCCCTGTCGCTGCGGACCCAGTTATAACCGCCGGTTTTATTAGCTGTATAAGGCAATGCGTGAGTTTTTACGCCATTTATTGTCTGGTTTATCATAAAATTGTCCATCTGGTCGGCATAGAAATAGCCTCTCGTTCTATCGCCATACGCGATATAAGCACAGGCAATATGTCCGGTGCCATCAAGCCAGACATTATCGATTTCGATATTCGGGCAATGATAAAACCCCATAGCCTCTTTGCCGTTGAAGGTCAGAATCTTTCGATATCTTAAATCATAATCGGGAATATTGAGCAGGTCGGCATCTTTGCCATAGGCAAGAACCCGCCAGGTATATAAATCAAGCGGTAAATCTTTCTTGTCTTTAAGCTGCATATCCAGCCATTGTTTAATCTTTTCAGCAATCTGCAAATCGCCGGTAAGTTTGAAAAGAGCGAAGCAGTCGATATTGCCTTCGTGATGGCCGCCGTCTTCGTGGAGTCTGATATCGCCTTTTCTCCAGCCTGACTGGATAAAGCCTCCGCCTGCCGGGTCATCTTTATACCAGGAAATAAGCAGATTTTTTATAAGAGACGTAATTTCATCGTATCTGTGAGAATTATATTCTTTTTCATAACACTTATACGCGAACATCAGCCATGCCATATCTCCCATCCAGCGGTCGGACTTGCCGGTATGATGCCAGGCTTTTGCTTTTACATTGCCTGAATGTAATTCGCCGTCGCTTGGTCCGTTGTAGTCTCTGATTGAAACCCACTGGAAAAATCCGCGAGCCTGGCCGTTGTAATAAAAGTTTTGAAGTGTCGGGTCAGTATTGCTCTTGTCGGTTGCTTTGGCATAGAAATCCAGTATCCGCTCTGCTCGCTCTCTTTCGCCATGGAGCATAAACGCCATCGCGACCAGTGAATTATTAAATGTCTGCGCCTCGATGTCTTCAAGCCCCATAGAAGGAAGAAGCTGCTTTTCATTTGAGCCGGCATCCTGCAGTTGTTTGAGATATTCCAAAACAAGTTTATCTTCAGGCTGCATCTGCTCATGTCTTCTCTGTGCAAGTCCGAAACCTTCCAGTTCTCTATTTGGGTCAAGCACCGCTCCTGCCAGATAAAAACTCGATTTATCATTAGCTGAACCGAATTTTACATCTTTAATCCAGACCGTACCGCTTCCGCCGCCGGAAACTGCGAGATTAAAACCGGCAAGAGTGTCAAAGGATGAATCTTTGCCGCCCCAGCCGTATTCTGTCGAACTGAGTCTGAGAACAAGTTTTGTCCAGTCTTTGTATTTATCTTTCAGGCTGATTTTGCGCCAAAAGATTGTACCGTCTTTGTCGATGAATTTTATTTCAAGAAAAGCATCCGAATCGGCTTTGACATCAAAGACGACAGGAATATCAGCGGCAGGAAAATCAGAGCAGGCCGTTTCAATCATTACCCAGTCTTCGGGAGCCTTCATATTGTATTCGATTGTCAGCGTGTTGTCTGCCTGACTGAAATTTATACTGCTGCCGCTGCTCTGTGAAGTATGCCACGAATCAAAGCCAGCACCAAAGGTAGTGATACTCAAGCTCAAAACAATCAACAATATTTCGATATTAACAAATTTCATCATTTTTGCTGTCCTGTTGCTAAATAATAACTTTTGCTTGATGAGCGGTTTTTAAGGTCAACATTATCATAAGCTTTCCGCTCGTCCACATGACCATCAACGAAAAGTATATTACTGACACCTTTGTTCAACTTTGAATCGGATGCTTTGTGAAAAGTAGCAATACTATCAGACCTGGTGCCATACATAGCTGTTCCAAAATACATATCATTCCATGCGTGTTCGCTCACCTGGATTCCATCCCTGGTCCTGGTTATAGTCCATATATTCTCTTCGGTCATAAAAAGTGTCGCATAAGGATGTTTCACATCTGTTAGCTTAGGCATCTGCAATTTACCATTTTGGGCCACCAAATTTTCTACTTCGTCTCCTGCGCTAAGAAATCCGTTCATACTATAAGAAAGCCGCGGTCTAATAGGAAGAGTTCTGCAAAGAGCTACATCAGCTCCTATACTGGTTAAATAATCTTCATGAAGACTTCTTTTGCTTCTCGTTATTGTCGAAAAAGTTGGACAGATATGCACACCCTTGGCTAACAAGTAAGGCCAGAAAGGTCCCTGCGGTTCAACACCGGAATCATGCCAGCGACATTCTTTGGGATGCTGCGATAGATATGCAGTCGTAAAAGTTGCTCTACCGTCGATACAAATAATAGGATGAGGAAACGCATTGTTGTTTGCCTGGAGGTACATAGCGCCAGCCAGACCGTAATTCCGTAAATTGCTTTTACATACGATGCAATTAGCCTGTTCCTTCGCTTTTCGCAATGTGGGTATTAAAACCGCAAGCAGCAAGGCGATGATGGAAATAACCACCAGCAGTTCAACTAATGTAAATCCCTTTTTATTTTTCATAATATCACCTGTCAATTATTGCATCCAATTTTCTGCCATTTTTGAAAAATCAACAAAACTATAATTATTAAGCCAATTCGCAGTCAACATCTTTAAATCATACATATCGATGCGGCAGTCCTGATTAAAATCGCCGGCTAAATTGCACCTGAACAATACATTTACAGGAACCCGCTTTTTGGATATGTCCGGCCCTTCATAACTTACCGACAATTCTTCTGAGCCGTCTTTCTCAAAACAGGTAACCGTAATAGAATGTTTACCGGCCAAAAGATAAATATAGCCGCTTTGTTCCTGCATCCCGTGCAGGCCGTCATTACTAACAACAAGATTTTCGTCTATATATAATTTGCTGCCGTCATCTGAACTTGTATAAAAAGTATAGCCGCCATTGGCCGGCACTTCTATGAAACCTGTGAAACGAAACGCGAAATTATCGTCCTGTTGACGCAGCCCGATATCAAAGTTATCAGCCCTGCCTTTAGCTATCGGAGTCAGCGAATCGAAATCGGGCAGAAAATCCCATGTGCCCTGGTAGTATTCGTAATTCAGGCCGTTATCCGCTCTTGTCGCCCAGCCGATATTTTCGAGCATTTGAGGAATTTCTGCATTCGACATAAATAAATTCCAGCAGAGACCTGTGCGGTAATTTTCAATCATAACTATAATCGGTCCCTGGTCGATTGAGATATAGCCGCGGGGATACCAGTTCTCCGTCGGATTAAAGGCGTCAACAAAACCAAAGGCATTCCACACTTTGCTTCCATAATTATGATAGAAATATTTCATAGTTGCGATTGATTCGGCAGGCGTGTAAGGCGTCGAACTCAAAGCGGCAGTCGGAGAAATAGTGCCGTTGTCAGCGGCACCGGGCGCGTGAGCTCCATAACCCCACGGATTCCAGCTTGCCGTCAGACCCCAGACCATTTCATTGTAGTCAGCAAAACCTTTAGGATTGTCGCTGCAATATGCACGGTCGATAAGAGAGATGCTTCTGCTGTTATCGAAGTAATTGCAGAAGTTGTCATACTTATTGCGAGGGTCAAATCCGAGATGAGTATAATGAACGAAGAACATCGGCGAATCAAATCCGCCTGCCCATTGTTTAATGCCGTAATAAGTATTGCCGTTTCTGTACCATCCGCCTGCCCAGCCGTTGTAATAACAGGACGCCGGTATCGGATGAGTCGGCGAAGCAATAGCCAACAGATATGTAATCATACATTCATTATAGCCGTAAATAGGCATATTCATAATCCAGCCGTAATTGGACGACCAGTGCCAGAAAAGCGATTCGTTATTTTCGTATCCGGATTCTGAACGGCGAAGGAACCAATACCAATCAATTTCTTCCCATAAAGTCGTGGCCTTACTGCGAATCGCCGTCTCTACAGGGTCGTTAGAATCAAAATACTGCCGAACTGTGAGAAGTCCCTGTGCCACATAAGAAGTTTCAACAAGGTCTGCTCCGTCATCATATTGATTAATGACCGGAAGAGCCTGGCCGGTAGTGCCGTCGGCAAAATGCGACCACGCCCCATGGAAACGAACAGCTTTATCCTGAAGGAAAGTCAGGATTTTCAAAATTCGTTTTGCGGCGTCTTCTCTGCCGACAAATTCGCGTTCGGCGCCGACACAAATCGCCATTAAACCCATACCGGTACCACCGATGGCGCAGGTATTGGTAACATCGCCGGGATTATAGTAATCTCTTGTCAATCCGCCAACCGGATGTGCAAAATCCCAGAAATATCTGAATGTCGCCTGCTCTACAGAATTCAAAAGCTGCTCGTCCGTCATAGCGAAAGTCGCAGCAGTAACAACTTCAGAGCCGGAAGATTCCTGACTATCGACAATCGAAGTTACATAATAATATTTCGTTTGACCATTTGTCCCGATAAAATCGCTATAGGCACTTAAGTCATAAACAGAAGCGTTCATCTTTGCGAAAGGACCGGTTGCAGAATTACTGCGATATATATTGTAACTCTGTGCTCCTGCAATAGGATTCCAGCATAAATCTATCCTGCTGTCATGGCCGACGGCGGAAACCTGCGGAATATTATTAACAAGCCTTATGTTGTCAACGTATATTGTGCCGCTGCTGCCGCCGTAATTTTCAAAAACAAGAGCAGATATATAATTTAATAATCCGGGATTAAATGAGCTTACATTCATTTCAATAGTAAACCACTTGTTATTTTCAGTCGGAACGATATTGCCGCCGGCCCAGTTGCCGGGCAGCCAGTTATTGCTCCAGATTCCTATAATGCCGCCTGACTGAAATAAAGCCGCTCCGTCAGGTATAAACACGTCGACAAGAACTTTGTTAAAACCTGCCAAATCATAGTCCAGGCCGTATTGGGATATTTCTACTTTATAATCGCTTTGTCCTGTCCATTGAAGTTTGAGCACATATTGTCCGTCCGTGGCAAATGGTACACTTTCGACTCCGCCGAGAACTTTTTCTATGGTCTGGATGTCCGGCGATGAAACAATAAGGTTTGTTTCTGACGGTTCATAACTGACAATGGCAACCTCAGAGGCCGATACCATCGCGACAGCCGTTAACATAACCACAGCAAACAGATATTTTTTCATTAAACGGTACACAAATTTTTCTTTCTGTACTCAACCGGGCTGATACCTTCAATATCCCTGAAATACCGCCCGATATGATTTACATCCACAAAACCCAGCTTTGCCGCAATTTCCGAAATACTATCCGATGTTTCCAGAAGCATTTTTGTAATTAACTGCACCCTGGCCAATTTAATTTCCTGATGAATAGAACTGTTCAGACGTTTCTTAAATCTTCTTTCAAGCTCTCTTCTGGAGACCGAAACCGATTCAGCGACATCGTTTACCTGAATCTGTATTTTTACGTTGTTCCTTATAAAATCGAGGGCCTTTGCCACTATAATGTCGGACACGGCGAGAACGTTTGTCGACTGACGCGGCACTATGTGAGTAGGCTCTACTATTACTTTTTCATATCCGCAACATACACCTTTCCGCATCATCCGGTCCAGAATTCTGGCAGCTTCGAAGCCCGCCTTAACGGTATTCAGAGCGATACTCGAAAGCGGCGGCATCGCAAGCTCGCAGTTTGCAATATCATTATCCACACCAAGCACAGCAACCTGACCGGGAACATCAACTCCCAAAGCCTTGCAGGCTTCCAAAACCGCAAATCCCCTGTCGTCGTTACTTGCCATTATTCCGATTGGTTTCGGCAGCGATTCAATCCACTGTGCCATTGTTGTTAATTCTCTTGCAAAATCAGTCTTTGATTTGTCCGGGCAGGAGTAATAATTGACATTAAAACCGGCATCCTGAATAGCCATAGTAAAACTTTCCGCTCTTTCACACGACCAGACAGCGTGATTGGTTCCGCAGAACCCAAAATCCTTAAATCCTAAAGAGAGAAGATACTCAGCCGCCATTTGTCCCATTTTTTCGAAATTTCCTATAACGTTTATACGACCGTCGCAAACACTGCCCGAACCTAAAACAATACACGGCAGAAAATCCGGTATTTTCTCCAGAACTCTTCCATTTTTTGAAATACGCACAACTATGCCGTCAGGCTTAATTTTTTCGATATCGGACAAAGACTTGAAGACATCGTCAGTCTCATGGAAAAGCAGCCATGGGCCGTTCTGCTTGGCATATTGGGAAATGCCTTTCAGAAGTTCTCTGTCGTAAGCACGATAGCTTTCAATTGCCAGAATTATTTTCGGTAAATTGCTCATATCAAAATTTCTACATATTACTCCGCATTCACAGAGGCGACTTCAGCCGCTGCGAGCTTTCGCTCTTCAAGCAATTTTTTAATTTCGTACGCCCGTTCCTCAGTAAGAGGATATTTAATCAGCAGTAAGACGCTGAAAAGACACATAACCGATGGCAGACCTATTTCCCATACCCTGAGCCAAAACAGCGTGGAATCAGACTGCGCCGCAAGTTTTTCATTAAAGCCGGTCGCCCTAAGAAGAAGACCCGATACAAGAAGGCCGGCAGATATTCCGATTTTCCACCACCATCCATAAACAGCCTGGTAGCTTCCTTCTCTGCGTTTGCCCGTTTTCAATTCGTCTTCATCGCAAATATCGGCAAGCATAGAATATACAAGCGAAAACAGAACGAGCATTCCCAAAGACAAAGATGCCGTAGGAATCAATATCAGCCATGGATGTGTTTTGCTGTAACAGACGACTTTGAGAGAATTTCCGACAGCCATAACTATAAGAAATATCATAACAGTTTTTGATTTGCCGAGCCGTGTCGCCACATAAGTCATCAGGAAAACGCCTGGCAGAGACAGTGTCGCCCATAATGTTCCGACCCATCCCATAAGAATCGAAGCGGTGGACTTGTCGCCGTCATAAACATAATACAGCATTATGTATTGGCTGAAACCGTTGACGAAATAAAAACCTATTGTTACCGGCAGAACTATCGCCAGCAGCCAGACAAACGTTCGGTTCTTACAGGTCATAGCAAAACCATCCCAGAAATTTACCCTGACCTGATGTTTAACCTGCTCGCCCTTGCGTTCCTTGCAAACCAGCGCACAGATAATGCCTCCTAAAAGCATCAGGCCTCCCATAATAAAACCGACATACTTCATACCTTCTATCTCATCTTTGAACATTTTCCTTGTCGCAAAAAAGTAGAGCCATGGAGTAGTCAGGGCACCGACATTAATCAAAAAGCTGCAATAGGCAAAAAGCCGGGTCCGCTCATGATAATCGTCGGTCATTTCAAAACCTAACGCACCGCGCGGAACATCATATATAGTAGTGGCGGTGAAGAAAAATAAAGACACTGCCAGGATAGCGCCGAATGTAACATACTCATTCCAGCCTTTGGGTATCATCCATAACAGCGCAAAAGCAAGACCAAGTGCAAAAGCTCCGACAAATATAAACGGTATTCTTCTGCCAAATCTCGAACGTGTATTATCCGAATAATTGCCTATCAGAGGATCGGTAAAAGCATCCCAGAGTCTGGGAACAAATTGGGCAACACCCAGAAGAATTGGACTGACGCCGAGACCGGAGTTATAAATAAGCAGAGTCATATTACTGAACGAATTTACCGCTACGTTGGTTGACATCGCTCCAAGACCGTAAGCTACTTTCTGCTTGACAGGAATCCTGTCTTTTTCAGCAGTAATGTGATGTTTCTTTTCAGTCATATTTTCTCGCTATTAATCCTTTAAAGGCTAATCTGTATCGTATTGCTGTTTTTATTAAGAACCGTTTTAAATTTGGCATCCTCAATGACGGCGCCTCCCAAACGGTACGGATTCGGCTCTCTGCCGAATTCAAATTCGACATCGTTAATTTCAATTCTTCTTACTCCTCTTTCATTACCGCTAACGCTGTAAATAAACTTAACGTCGCAGCCGCGGAATTCCATCTGCGCGGTAAAACCGTCAAGCTCTTTCGGCATCACAGGGTCAAAAATAGTATGCCCGTCACGATGACGAACTCCGAGGAGATGTGATATTACATACCTGACAAACATTCCCGGACCGCTCGAATAAATT
Source organism: Phycisphaerae bacterium (assembly GCA_041652575.1). Lineage (NCBI taxonomy): Bacteria > Pseudomonadati > Planctomycetota > Phycisphaerae > Phycisphaerae bacterium. The sequence continues at coordinate 13,400 of JBAZHC010000004.1, forward strand.
CTCCAGCCGCCCTTCAAGGCGATTCTGCCGGATATTAATTCGTCATATCGTTTATTGGCTTCGTAACGGCTCGCGAATCCCGCGTCCGAACTGCTGTAGTAGCAATTGGACTGCCGTATGTCCGCCTGGGGAATTATTTTCTGTATGTCAATCGGCACCACTTGTCGTAACGCTTTGACAAATGCTTCTGCATTACCTAATAGCGCCATCGCTTCTGCATAACGTAAATGAGCGTGCGTATACATAAGACCTATTTCGCGTCCGAAGAATGGACAGCTTTCCGCCCGTTTGAATAAACACTGCAGACCGCCGTTATATTCAGGACTACGGTCCATTAATCGCGCGCCATCGGGACCTTTTAATTGCTGTTCGATTATTTCAGAATGTATTTTCGCCTGGGCAGGAGTGAATATCCCGCTTATTATCCCGCGAGTCATCGGTAAAAGGCTGTAATAAATTCCGGTTGTTAAATCTGATGGATGAAGCAGCAGTTCAATCCCGTCTTTTCTATTTACAAAACCGAATCCTGCAACAACATCGTCTTTAATCAGGTAACGATTAAAATCGTTCTGAATTGACACGTAAAGTTTTTCAAGTTCATCGGCTGTTTTGATATGCCCTGCCTTGCGGCAGATATCCGCAAATTCTCTGAAAGACTGATAACTTAAGACTGCCGTCCATGAACTAATCAACTGTTTTTTCAGTTCATTACCGGCAGGCTGCATCGCATCATTCCAGTCGCCTCCATCATAGTTCACCAGTTTTGTTCCGCCGGCAAAACGATTATTTTTAACGTGTTCAATTGCCCGAAGAATATGTCCTAAAACAGAAACACTTTCCTGCTCACCATAGAAAGGCAAATTTTCGTTCAGGAAATCGTAATCGCCGCTGCTGTTAATATACTCGCTGACTGCCAGAATCGGCCAAAAAACAATATCGCCGTGCGATTCGGGATATCGGATATGTTTATATCTGTCATGCATCCACCACTGCGGCCAATTACCATCTATATTTTGATTTGAAAAAACGATAGAAAGAATATTTCTCACTGAAGAATACTGCTCCATACTCAGCAGCATCTCTAACGGCCCCTGGCATATATCGCGTGTGCCCCAGGCCGCCCCGCCGTACTGTTCGAGACCGCGAGGCGTAAGATAATGGATTTGCGAATTATGAATAAACCACGGCAAAATCTCGGTTATTTCACTTATTTTCGAATTTCCACTATTCGACAGGAGTTTTATATTGTGGTTTATCTTTTGTGATTTAGTCTGCTCGACAAGCCCGCCGCGAATTCTCATCACAAATTCTTTTGCCGCTGTCAGTTCGATTGTTAAAAAGTTCAGTCCCCTGCTTTTGCCATCGGCAAAAAGCAATTCGTCTGAACCTGTTTGTTTAATAACCGCCGTATTCTCCAGTCTGACCTCGTAATAACCTTCGGGATACATACGGGCCAGTTTGGTTTTTTTGCCCGGAACGAATTTCAGGATTTTCTGGCCGTTACTCTGCTGCTGCTCGATACTCCATTTATGTTCGTCCGCAAGCTGATTTGAGATAATCCAGTCCGCCGGATTGCCATTAAGAACTCGAATGTTTAATGTAATTTCCGCTTTATCAACTGCAGCTTCGGAAATAATTTCAAAAATATAATCGCCCTGTTTGTAAATCCATCTGCATCCGTTAATCGACATTTCAAAAGCTGATGGTATTCCCAGTTGATAATACTCGCCATTCTGCCGAATAAAAATCCGCTGGCCTGTATGACGCGGAATATTCAATGAGTTCGTGTTTAGACTTAAAAAACGATTAAAATTAACATTACCCTGGGCAACATGCGACAGGAAAACGCCGAACATATAAGTCGAAAAGCTCATCATCGCCTCGTCAGGCGTCAAACCGGTGCCGGTTTTCATAATATGGCCGTGAGGACGTTCGGTCAGAAGTTCTTTGGCCCGCAATACTACATGCCGGTTTTCACCATAAAAGAAAGAAAGCAGCCGGTCTTTGGAAAATTCACTGTGCCTTCGATTATTGCCGAACAAATTATTCAATTCATTTTCTGTAAGGTCTTCGGAAACAAATAATCCGGATTCGGAGAACAAACTCTTTGTCGGCTCATCATAATCATATCCATCGACCCATGGCGTATCGGAAAGCTCTTTAAGCTGTGCAATTCCTGAATCAATTAACTCTATATCGTCCTGACTCGTAGGAACGGTATGGTTTTCGCAGAAAATGCCGAAGAATCCGAGATTACTGATTTGCCCCGGCTCTAAAACAAACGGCTCTTCCTGCAATGCGACAACCGCAAACTCCTGCTGGCGCAGGCCCGGCAATTCCGATGCCGACAGGCATTGAGCGATTCCTGTTCCTTTGCAGGCCGGAGCGAAAAACTGCATTCCGTCCGTTGAAAAACTATTTGTTTTGGAAATCGAACCCAATGCCAGCCATGGAAAACTATCCGGCCCATGTTCATTCTGCCTGCAGCAGATAATATGGCCGTGCTCGCTATGCAAAAGCGGCGTATAATCAATGTACTGGCTTATATATAATTCGTTCTTTTCGTTCCCATCGGCACAGGATAAACCGACATCCTGCACATATAACAGGTCGAGTTCCAGTTGTTTTCCGCTTGTATTCGTCAGTTGTACATCCCACAGCCACGAAGTGTCATTTTTTGCAAGCAGCAACCTGCAGGAAAATAATATACCTTCGAATTTACCCTTAATTTCATAAATATTTTTATTAATAATATGATTTCCGCAGGTTTTTGGCCCTGACAGCGGAACAGCAATAATTTTATTTCCTCTGATTCTCAGGTATAAATTGCTGCATGCCGGTTCGAGCGAACTGCCGTCGATAAGATTGATTTGCACTTTCCCCTGCTCGATACTTTTTATACTGCCGTTTTCGAGTATGGAAAATTTCAAGCCTGCGGAATTTCTCACGCTGTAAATCTGCGGCTTGTCAATCAATATGTTTTCTTTTAAATCCATCTAAATCCCTGTTTTGAAATCACCTTTGAAGCCGGCTCTGGCAAGACCCTGCCGGACATTGTTGTTTTTCATCATCAGTTTCCAGATAAGCCCGCTTCGGGCATTTTCTATCAATAAAAGCATAGGTCCCTGTGCGATACCTATCACATTGTCCGAAACCCAATGCTTATCAATATTAAAACCGTCCCAAAAACCATAGCCGCCGTCTTCGGGAGATTGCCATACAGCTTTGCCGTCAACTTTAAGATTACGCATTTCTCGTAACGCATTCATTGCATCGGCGGCTGCGAAAGGCACCGACATTCCGGCACCGTAAGGATGCAAAGTGCCATATTGACCCTGATTATCTTTCGCACCGCGGGGTTCATGTCCGAGTACAACATAGGTATCTTTGGGGCCGGAACCTGCCGTAATTCCCCAAAGATTTTCGCCGTAACCTGCATATTCAGAAGAATGGTCGCGGCACCAGTCGCGGTTGGCAATAACTGCCCTGCGGGTGTTTTCGAACCAGTCAACGCCAAGCGAATCTTTGCCTGTTTGTTTAAAATCATAAAAGCAATGCGCGAACATATATGTAAATAACGTTCCGGGATACGAATAAATATATGGCTCACCGTTTTTATATGTTCCAACAGGACGATTCCAGTTGGTCATGGTCTCAGGAGATAATCGATATTCGGAATTTGGAGCGGCCTGACCCAGCAGCGATATTAAAAGAGTTTCGTCCGTGTACCAGTCCCAGGTTTGTTTTTCGAATTTTCCCGGCTCGCCCATATCATAAGCCATATACACCTGTCCATTTTCGGGATTAACATAAGCAGCCCAGTTCACACGGGCAAAAATTCGTTCTGCCGACGATTTAACCTCGCCGCCGAAATATTCACCCGCGACAATCGTACCGGCAATCATTAAAGCGGTATCTATCGTGGAAGTAACACCTTCATAGCCAAGTTTAGTCGTATTTCCAGTGGCCAAATCGATAAAATGACAAAATACTCCTTTGTAATGAGCATTGGAATTTTCGAGGGTACGCAGAGCATTTAATGCACGACTCTTCGCCTCATCGTAAGATACATATCCCCGCTCGACACCTATTGGAAGCGCAGCCAGTCCAAAGCCCAAAGACGCAACACTGCAAACATTTTTACCTGTCCTGTCCCGCACAAGACCTGAAACAGGATTAGCTTCTTTCCAGAAAAACTGAAAAGACGCTCGGCTGATTTCCTCAAGCAGACGTTCATCATCTGCCGTAAAAGCGCCGCGGCAAAATCCGCAGGGCAGCAAAGCGGCCATAGTAATAAAAATAATACTATTTTTTCTACCGTTCACCCTTCTCTCCGAAAATTCAGCTATCTGCTCTGCCGCAGCCGCACGAATCACGAACTATAAGCCGTGCTTTCAAAACGACTTTCGCCGGCTCTGTAGTCTGGCCGGATATACGGTTCAAAATCATTCTGACCGCAACACGGCCGATTTCTTTTGTCGGGATACGCATTGTGGTTAGTTTCAATCTGCGATGTATTGCTATATCGGAATCGTCAAAACCGGCCACTCCAACCTGCTGGGGAACCTTAATTCCTTTATCCATAAGGGCATCAATGACGCCGCATGCGATATCGTCATTACCGGCAACAATACCGTAACGTTCCTGGGGTTTAATCAGGGGAAATATCTTTTCCTGCGTAAGACGATAACCTTCGTCATAGCTGTAATTATTGCCGAAAAACTTTTTGTCATCAGCGGTTACCTTTATTGATGCAAGAGCATCGGTAAAACCGCGGGCTCGTGCCGTAGTATCGACATTGTGTTCTGAACCGCCGACAAAAAATACATTTGTGATTCCATGTACATCAATAAAGTGCCGAGTCACCTCAAAAGCACCAAGATGGTTATCCAGAAGTATATTATCGAGCCGCCAGAGATTCACATCCTTGTCCAGAATTACCAAAGGCCCGTTGATGTTTCCAACGCCTTCGAGCACCTCATCGTATAATTCCGAAAGCATAAGTATTACGCCGTCAGTTCGGCCTTCCGAACACAGTCTGCTGACAGCTTCTATTTGAGATTCCGCCCCTTTTGCTTTGAGTACCATTATATGGACGCCATTGGCCTGTGCCTCTTCATGTGCACCTTCCATTAACATCGCAAAATACTGGCCTTCAAAATCCGGAACAATCAGACCTATCGTATCGGTTCGTCTTCTGCTCAATGCCTGTGCCCTGCTGTTGGGATGAAAATCCAAATGACGAATGGCAGTTTCGACTTTACGCCGTGTGTCCGGAGCGACTCGACCCAAACCATTTACTACACGGGAAACTGTGGAAATGGAAACGCCGGCAACCCTGGCAACATTATGAATCGTTATGCTCCCTGTTTCTGTAACCATTTATATACCCTCAACAAAAAACTACGACTGTAAAAGCCTTTTTACAATATTTACGCATTTTTGTCAATAAAATTATTTCAGTTCCGCACAAAACACTCTTTTTAGTATTTTTTTCTTGACTTTTTATGGGAATTATAGAAAATTATGCAGTGAAAACGCTTTTACATATTTAACTCTTTTAACCTTGAAAATTATCAAAAATCTGTTAAAAAACGCAAAAAATTGGAGAAATTTGCCATGAAATCAGCTTTTTTACTCATATTTCTTGTCTTCTTTACAGCTTCCACACTCGCAGAACAGTGGTATATTTTTGAAGACTTTGACAGCAATCAATGTCTTGCAAAATGGAAACCTGCTAATATTAATGGCTCTTCGCAAGTTATTATGGTCAAACAGGCATTATCCCTAAAATGGCAAGGAGACCGCGATGGTGTAGAACTGAAATACTTCCCCGCAACACCTATCGATATAACATCATGGCAAAAAATTCGAGTATACGCATCAATCGACACCAATAATAGCGATGGCAAACTAAACCTTTGGCTCCATGACGGCGGCAAAGGCTCTTTTGTAACAGGCACCAATATCAGCCAGACTAATATAGAATTCAACCTCGAAGATGCAAAAAAACAAATAGATGCTCAGGCTGTTAGAGAGTTTGCTCTGGTCGTCAACGGCTATCCTAACGATAACGGCACTATCTCATTTAGCAAAATTGAAGTATTCAGTGATAATGAAATTACCAAAGCAACTCTAACTCCTCTACCATCAGCGACAATCTCTGCCAGTTCAGAACAAAAAGAAATGACCGCGGCTATGGCAATGGACGGAAAAATGGACACACGCTGGTCAAGCAGTTCAAATGATAATGAATGGCTGCAAATCGATTTCAATACACCAACAGAACTGGTCGGCCTGAAACTTCACTGGGAAACCGCATACGGCAGAAATTATGAGATTGAAACACTCGCAGATAACGGTAAATGGGAAACCGCAAGCAAAATACAATACGGCGACGGCGGAGTCGATGAAATATATTTCGGCCTGCGAAAAACCAGGGCGGTCCGTTTTGTCGGTCATAAACGCGGTACAGGCTGGGGTTATTCTCTCTGGGAAATAGAAATATTAGGAAAAGAAAACCAAATACTCGCAAACGCCTCGTCATCGGCCAATGGTACTGATGCTCTGGCAGTATTAGACGGAAAAGCAGATACTTACTGGCAATCGGGACCTGATAACGGCGAAAACACAACTCTTGAACTAACCTTCCCGCATAAATTCGGTATCGGAGGTCTGCAAATCAACTGGGCACAACAAAATTCACCAGCCTGCAAAATCGAGGCACTTGCCGAAGACAGCGACCAATGGCAAATCATTATGAATAAAAAGGCCGGTGTTAATAATACGGAAGATTTGTTTTTCTCGGCTGTTAATACCAAAAAACTGCGGCTTGTATTCGAAGCAGAACCTGTCCGCATCTCAGACATACAAATTAAAGGAACAAGCGAAGCGTGGACGCCGGTAAGACATTTTGAAATGCTCGCACAGCGACTGCCTGATGGAATGTTTCCCGGCTGGCTGCGGAGAGAGCAGGCATTCTGGACAGTTACAGGACTTTCCGGAAGTTTCAACGAATCGCTGCTGGATGAATACGGAAAAGTAGAATCGGGACTTAGAAATTTCAGCGTAACACCTGCCCTGATAATCGACGGCAAACTGCTCAGTGCCAAAAATTTCAAACTCACTCAATCTCTTGCAGATGACTGGGCACCTATCCCATCTGTAAAATGGCAAGGTAATGACATATCACTAAATATAACTGCAAACACAATCGAACCAGACACTACGATTGTGCTTTATACCTTAAAAAATACAAGTAAAAAAGCTCGTGACATTTCTCTTCTGCTGGCGGCAAGGCCATTACAAATAAACCCGCCATGGCAATTCGGCGGCTATTCTTCCATTAAACAAGCCAATTGGCAGGATAATGAAAACACCTTAATACTCAATGACACACAGGCTTTGCGGCTTTATCCGAAGCCATCCTTTCAATCACTTTACAGTCAAAAACCTACGGCAGATTCAATCGATATAATCGAATGTCTTACAGATAAAAAATCTGACGGCAATTCTGTTTCTTCGCCGGAAGGTATTATTTCAGCGGGCGCACGATACAATTACCATCTGGCCGGCGGCGAAACGAAAACAATACTGGCAATTTATCCAAATACCGACAAGACAAATATTTCAGTCAGCGGCAGCTATGAAGAGTTCTTCAGCAGCGAAATGAAAAAATCCCTGAAATACTGGCGGCAACTGACCGGCGACTGGGACATCAATATTCCTGACAAAAAATTAGCCAATCTCATCCGCTCCAATCTCGCTTATCTTCTTATCAATGCCGATGGGCCTGCAACTCAGCCCGGCTCGCGAAACTATAACAATTCGTGGATACGCGACGGCGCAATCAGCGCAACGGCGATGATGAGATTCGGAATGCTCGATTTCGGCAAAAAATACCTGCAATGGTTCACAGGACTAATCAAAGATGACGGATTTATTCCGTTCATTGTCGAAACCAAAACAGGCAATCCGGTCGGTTTTGCCGATACCTGGGGCGAATACGATTCGTTTGGAGAATATGCGTTCCTTGTCCGGGAAGTTACAGAAATTACCGATGACAATAGTATCGCCCAGATGAGCTGGCCGAAATTAAAAGCGGCTATGAAATATATGGAGAACCTGCGTAACCAGCGTCTGACAGAACAGTATAAAGGAACAGAATACGAAGGAATCTTACCGCAATCCAACAGCCATGAAGGATATTTCCCCGCAAAGCACAGCTATTGGGACGATTTTTTTGCACTTAAAGGCCTGCAGGATGCACAGACCATCGCCCTGCGGCTCGGATATAAAGATGACGCCGTGTGGCTTAATGGTTTTGAAAAAGAACTTCGCAAATCACTGTTCGAATCTATGGAAAAAGTTCGACAACGCGATAATCTCAAAACACTTCCTGCCTGCGCGGAGCTTGGCGATTTCGACCCGACATCGACATCTATCGGAATTATGATAGCCGATGAACGTGACAATCTGCCAGAAGACGCTCTTGAAGCAACTTACGACAAATATATGCAGGATTGCATCCAAAGAGCAGCGCAGCCGGCAGACAAACGCAGTTCATATACGCCTTATGAAGTTCGAAATATCGGCGCTATGATTCGGATGGGCAGAAGCGCAGACGCCAGAACGCTGCTCGATTTCTTTGTAAATGACGGCGTAAGACCTGCCGCGTGGAACCATCTGGCCGAAGTTGTGCACGGCGATCTTCGAACTCCAAGTTATATTGGCGATATGCCGCATACATGGGTCGGTGCGGAGTTAATCAATTCGATTCGGGATATGCTCGTTTATGAAGACCGGGGCAGGCTTGTGCTCGCAGCAGCGATACCGGACAAATGGCTCGATAAGGGCATATCGGTCAGAAATTTGCAAACATTATGGGGTCCTATTAGTTATAATATCAAACGAGATACGAACGGCAAAGTTACACTTAAATTGAATTATACTAAAAAACCGCCGAATGGCTTTGCAGTCCCAGCAGGAACAGAGCTAATTGTTCAGGAGACAAAAATGATACCTCAGGCATTAAAACAAAAACAACAGCAGACTTGCGGATTATCTTTTAACGACCAGGCATTCCAACGAAATGGCGAAAGTTATTTTATTTTGAGCGGCGAAATGCATTATTTTCGCGTCGATGCCGACCTGTGGCCAAAACATCTTCAAATGATAAAAGAGGCTGGTTTGAATACGGTCTCATCTTATGTGCCATGGTCTCTGCACGAACAAATCGAAGGCGAGCCGGACTTTAGCGGTAAATACGGTGCAAATCTTAATCTTGAACGATTTATCAAACTGTGTAAAAAATTAGAATTGAATCTCATTCTAAAGCCCGGGCCATATATTCTCGCTGAATTGACTATGCATGGGATTCCGAAATGGTTTTTTGAAAAATACCCGGCGACATTAGCCTGTGATTTTAACGGCAGGCCTTATCCTGTCAAATACACCTGCCTTGTTCATCCGGATTATAAAAGAAAAGTTATGCAATGGTATGACGCGGTAATGCCGCTAATTGCGAAAAACCAGAACTCAAATGGCGGACCTGTCATAATGGTGCAGGTTTGCAATGAAGCTGGTTTGTTCCAATGGCTCGGCGGCAGCGGTGATTACAGCCCGGAATCTCTGATGGAATACCGTAAATATCTGGAAAATCATTACACAGATATTGGCGAATTGAATAAACACTATGGCAGCAACTATTCAACTTTCGAAGATGTTGAAGCACCGGCAGGCAGAGCAGTTTCAAGAGCTGACCATTTCGCATACAGGGACTGGGAAAGTTTTCATCGGGATTTTTATGCCGAGTATATCGGATGGCTCATTAAAGAAATTCGTGAACACAATGTAAATGTTCCGCTATTTCATAATGTGCCGGGTTGGGTTTATGGACGAGCCAAAAGTATGCCGGTTTGTCTGTCGATGTATCATAAGTTATCACGGCTTTATCCCGATATCCTGCTCGGAGTCGACCATATCCCTGAAAATCCGTCATATCGCAATTTTCACGATGACCGGCTTATCAATGCTTTTACGAAAGCGATTCAGGGTAATCGCGGGCCGACGTATATCGCAGAACTTCAGGCTGGCACACGCGAGGCGTGTGTTTGCGTTTATCCAAACGAAATGGAACTATTCTATAAAGCATGCCTTGCGAATGGCGCAGTCGCGATGAATTATTATATGTTCAGCCAGGGGCAAAATCCGCCCGGCTGGGGAATTTACGATTCGTCGTTTTATCTGCAAACACCTTTAAATGTCAAAGGAGAACCATCAGAAAACTATCCTGTAACAAAAAATATAAATGAATTTATCAATACGCACGGCCAAAGACTTTGCGAAAGTCAAAACAAAGCTTTACAGGCTTTGGCATTTTATCCGCCTTATTATTACCGCGAATTCACCAGTCCACTGTTTACAGGGGAAAATCTTGATGAATTTTTGCTCGCTGACTGCAAGCTCGATACGCGAATGGTTACGGATGAATTGCTTTTTGAAAGTCTCGGCAAACTTATTGCGATGGACAATCAGGAATATGATGCTGTCGATATTACAAATGCTGATTCTCAACTTGACCGGTATAAACAGATTTGGATGGCCTGCACGGAACAGATGGATGAAAATACTCAACATTTATTATTAGATTATGTTCGGCGAGGCGGACACTTGATTTGTTTTCCGACACTGCCAAAATTCGACCTTAACGCCAATCCATGTTCAATTCTCGCAGATGGTCTCGGCATAAACAGTGAGGAAGTAAAAACAGACAGCGATGGAATGATTCGCTGGGTCAAAACAAATGAAGATATACACGCAATCAGTTATATTGAAACATTCAACGCACCGCATGGAGAGGTTATCGCATCAACGCGCAACGGCAAATCGTGCGGTATTAAAGTCAAATGCGGCAAAGGTTCGGCATCGATTCTTGGAACAGGATTTATCTATCAGGCTACGGCACACAAAAAAGCATGGCAGCATTTAAGTCTCGATATGAATTTCAAAGGTCCTGTTACCTGTGATAATCCGATGATTATAACACGGACGCGTTTCAATAAAACAGGCGGCGGATACTTTTTTATGCTGAATTATCACAATCAGACTCTTGAGGGAAAAATATCATTCAATAATAAAAAGGTTAATTTGCCGCCATTTAGCGGTTTGATAGTACCATTCGATAACCCTTAATCTTTTAAAGGATTATTCCAGTGATGAAAAAGTTTTATTTTTCAGGATTGATTATGATACTCATTGTCGCTAATGTATCCGGCAATTGTTCAAAGCAGGACGAAATATATCTTCGTGAAATCCTTAAGCAAACATGGGTTTATCTTGACAGTCATCTCGCCAAAGAAACAGGATTCCCAACCGATTCACAAACACCCGGCGGCAATACCAACACCACAAATATCGGATTATATCTTTCCGCCATAGGCCCTGCCGAGAAAATGGGGTTTATTTCAAGAGCAGATGCTTTGGCGCGAATAACCAAAATAATCGAATCTATTGAAAAAATCGAATCACGCAACGGATTCATTTACAACTGGATTGATGTCGGCGGCGATACGAAAATGGCTGACGGCGTTATGGCAGTATCGGATTTTAATAAACTTATCACGGGGCTGATACTTGTCCGGCAATTCTTTCCGGAACTGGCCGACAAGGCCTCGCCATTGATTGAACGGGTAAAATGGAGCACACTTTATGATGCCGCCACCGGCAATACGTATTGGGGATATGATATTAAAAACGACAGGCCCATAGGACTGGGAAATTTCTGGCTGGCTTCCGACTGCAGGCTGGTTATGTTTTATATGATTGCAAGCGGAAACGGACCAGTGAAAATATGGGACGATGCGAAACGCCAAAAAATTCAAGCTGACGGACTGACATTTTACGAGCCGGGCTACTGGTTCGGCGGAATTTTTATGGCGGCAATGGATGCGATATTTTTAGACCCGCCGGACAGAACTGAAATAGGAAGTTCTATAGGCGACTTCGCATGGCATCAGATTCAGCAGGCACAGAACCGCGGATTGAAAGTATGGGGATGGTCAAACTGCAATATACCCGGCAAAGGTTATACCGAAGGAGGATTTTTGCCGTGGTGGGTTGTAACGCCGCACGCTTCGGTACTGGTGATAGAATATTATCCACGTCACGTAATCGAAAATTTACACCGGCTTGACGCGATGGGAATGCGAAAACCTTTGACAGCAGACAAACATTTCGGATTTTGTGATTCTATCGACATTCGAAATGGTAAAGTCGACGACAGATACCTGTCGCTGGACCAGGCGATGCTGTTTTTGTCTTTAACGAATTTTCTCGAAGATGGTATGGTGCGCAAATATTTCGCACAAGACAGGTTAGTCAAAAATGGTTTCAAATTATTAGAAACTCGCCTTGCGAAGGACCCGAATCTCCTGAAAAAATGGGCAGAAAGAGACACTTCACCGCCTCAGTCTTCGCCTGCGGGAAAAACTTCTAAAAATATTGCTTTAGATATGAAACAGCCGGAAGGAATTATTTTAAATACCGCCGCCTTGGGAGGCAGTAAAGTTGACGCAAAATTCACTGCTGAAGGTTTAGTTGCCGATTTTACGGCAGGCGATGAGCAAGCCAGTGAAATCAATATTGATATAATCTTTCCACAAATAGACGGAAGAAATCTCGACGGGATTCAAATTGTATGCAGCGGAAGCTCAAAAGAAGCTTTTGGCGGAGTCAGGATTTATCTATACGACGACCAGGGGCAATCACAATATACTTTTATAGATGGCATAACGCCTGAACTGAAGCAGCATAATATTCCGGACTCCTCTATATTTGGAATGCTGTCAAAACCTTATGCGGTTAATAAACTGACTATAAAACTTTGGGCCAAGCCGTGGTACTATACAAATCAGTGCACAAAGGCAAAATCCGGAAGGCTTATTATTGATAAAATCATATTCAAACAAAAAGGGTGAGAACCGCAAAGGTCCCACCCTTTTAAACATTCATACTCTTCTATAACTAATCTGTTACTTGCGGCAGGAAAGCATTTTTGCCTTTATGCGATCTGAATTCCTTGCCTTTTTTACCTTCGAACCGTTTCAAATAACCGGCATCAGGTGTTTTACTGTAAGAAGCCTGTCTGAATGTGCCATCCGCGGCATCTACAATTACTGCCACTGAACAGCCGTTATTCTTTACAAACGGAACAATGAAATAGCTGCCGGAATCGTCTTTAATTTGAACCGGCTTGCCCGGATACGAGCCGATATAAGCTGTCTCGAACCCTTTGTCTGATTTCAGAACATTATCCTGCAGACCTTTAACAGCGGCATCTATAATATCCTTCTTCGAATTGAGCTTCTCTTTGTATTTAACAGGTTGAGCTATGGTTACCTGTGCCTGCTTAGCAGGAGGCTCGCATACTGTGACATATTTGCCATCCCAGGTATCGGTGGTATCGAGCATAATATAATCATTGGCCAGTTCAGCGGCGGTTTTATAAACGTTTTCGCCAATACCGCTTGCGCTCGGGTCGGTAATCCAGAACCCGTAAACTGTATAGTTCGAAGTTGCCCATGGATTTGCGCTTGCGCTGAAGCCGTTAACAAGAACCCAGTTTTCATAATTGCCGCCGAGCGGAATGATTGTCGGCATATTCTGCGGAGTTGCTCCTGCTATATCGTACTCAATCCAGTAACAAATGCTATGATAAGCATCATTTAATGTCGTAGCGCTCATAGCAGAATAATTATAATTTGCGTTCAATTCATAATGATTCAACGTTATATACATTCCGTGCGGGTCTACGTAATTGCCGTCCTGATTATAATTATTCGCAACACCGTAGCTATGCAGGTCGGCTTGTGTATACGCGTTTATACCTTCATAATCGAGTGCCATTTTCATACAGGCAGCCCCACTGTAATTGGCCTGCTGTCGCTGGGAATAAGGCATACTAAAATGTACAATATTCCGCCGTTCGATTTTAAATACATCCAATCCCAAACCATAGCTGCCGCCTGTTGCGACTTTCAACTTAATAGAATGCTGGCCCTCTGTTATAGCACCGAGTGATATCGGCTCTGTCCATTCAAAATCATTCCAGGTGCCGGTATCCAATGTGGTAAATTGTCCTTTCTCAACATCATCCAAATAGATTTTAATAACATTGCCCGCAACGTCATCGGCATACCTGACCTTTATTGAAGCGTAATTATAATCCTGCAAATCAACCATATATGTCGCTTCGTCATTTACACCATAACTATTGTCCGGAGACCAGTCGGGACCGATATGAAGGACCTGGCAGCTGGAGGCATTTGTTTTGGCTTCCAGCCTAATTCCACTGGTTCCTACACCGCCAAAAGTAACGGAGTTATAATCTTCACATTCGCAAAAATCAAAACTTATTGTGGCATATTCCTTACCTGGCGCACAGGAATTGAAATTCCAGTAAGAAAACAGCATATATGCCGTAGAGTCTATTATAGGCATAGAATACGCATAATCAAAACCACTGTCTGTCACATAATAAGGAAGCCCGCAGGAATTAGGTTCAACTGTTCCATTCAGCCATGTTTTTTCGAGTTCTTCTTTAAGGCCGGATAAATCTATCGCCAAATCCGAACTCCATATACCCCATACGTTTAGTAACTGCGCGCTTATTTCGATGTTAATAAAGTCCTCACTATCAAATGCACTGTATCCTGAAACGGTTGTAATATTGTCGTAATCCCATGTTTCAGTTCGTTCAAAATTGTCCAGATAATTGAATCCATCAAGGTCGCCAAAGATTAGAGAAGCACGTGTCGTGTGGTCTAAAATACCGGCATAGGATACTTCATCATAAAATCTGGCCTTAAGTTTAATTAAAGCCATATCCACATCTTCATCGCCTTCAAAAGGAGCCAGAGCTGCATACATATCTGCTACGCCTTCGCCTATAATCGAGCTGCAATCATTTCCTTCCTCGGTAAGCCATTCAACGAGTGCATCGGACAGGTCTGCATAATCGCCAAGACCATTATTAACCTGATTATAGTAATTCAAGGCAATCAGCAGAAACGCGTTATCACCAACCCAGTAATCCGACTCAATCGGTTGGCCGGTACCCGCATCCCACCATTGTACGAATCCATGGAAATCATTAGGGTCAGCATCATAAACTGACTTAAAAAAGTTAAAAATCCCATTTGCAGAATTGGTATCACCCTGATGGATAAACGCCATTGCGGAAAGTGCGTTTTTGTAAACAGTTGTACCATTATACTCTTCTCCTTCGCGAGATTTTACCAGGCCTGTGTTAGCGTTTATAGAGCTTTTGAGATACGATACCATATCCTCCATAGAGTTGCGAATTTCGAAAACATCCAAAACAGCGCCATAACTGCCGCCTGTTGAGACTTTCAGCTTGATTGTGTGCTGGCCGGCAGATATGGAACCCAATGATATGGAATTTGTCCATTCAAATACATTCCAGCCGCCGGTAAAAAATGTTATAAACTGCCCTTTTTCCACATCATCCAAATAAACTTTAATAACATTGCCTGCCACGTCATCGGAATATTTGATTTTGATTGAAGCATTATCACATTCCTGTAAATTAACGGTATAAACAGCTTCATCGTTTACACCATAACTATCGTCAGGAGACCAGTCAGGACCGATATGAAGAGCTTCTTCGCCGGAAGCGGCTGAATGGGACTCAAGTCTGATTTGCTCCGGAGTTCCTGTCCCGCCCCAGGTAACAGAATTATAATCCTCACATTCTCTTGGATAGTTGGCAGCATTTGCGTTTTCAATTGCCGGCACAATTATGCCAAACATTAAAACAACAATAGAAACTGGAAAAAATAACTTTTTGCACATTTACATATCTCCTTAATAAAAGTAATTCTATCTGCCGTGGTTTTACTTTTATCGGAGAGATTAAAAAACACCATTTTGCGGATGATTTCAACCATCTTGCGACCTATATAATATTTGTCGCAAAATGGTGTTTGTAGTTTACGACATATTGATATAATCATTGATACGTTCAAATGATTAGAAATAATAAATATTTACTGTATGCGATAGTTTTGTGTATTTCAGTCTGCACGTCAGCTCAGATACCTGCCGACTTCACAAATGACAAAATCGTCAATATTAAAGACCTGGCGGTAATGTGCGGGCATTGGCTCGACGATGTTCAGCCCTTTACTGACGGCGACGTCAACGGCAGCGGCAATGTAAATATTCTGGATTTCAACGGGCTTGCCAAACAATGGTACTACAAGGACTGTAATTCTCTTACAGCAACCTCATCAAGTCAGGAGAATTCCGATTTAGTACCGCAAAGAGCCGTCGATGGCAATTTTACGACGCGATGGTCAAGTGATTTTCAGGATGGGCAATGGCTGCTTATCGATATGGGCCAAATCAGGCAGTTGCAGGGATTAAAAATTTATTGGGAAACAGCTTACGCGTCTGCATACCAGATTTTGCTGTCGCAGGACACGAATCAATGGGCCGCCGTCTTTTCTACAGGCAGCGGAGACGGCGCGGTGGATGATATTTCTTTTCCGCCGGCTTTCGCACGCTATATCAAAATATACTGTACTACACGTGCGACAGAATGGGGAAGTTCGATATGGGAAATGCAAATCAATTCGACTGATAGATGTTACGAAGACACTTCAGATTCTGTTATAGACGGACAAATCGAATTTCTCATAAGCCAAATGACGCTCGAAGAAAAAATAGAACTTATCCATGGCGAAACTTCGATGGACCTGCCTGCCATCAGCCGATTGGGAATCCCGGCCCTGCATATGGCAGATGGTCCTGTCGGTGTCAGAGAAGGAACTGCGACAGCATTTCCGGCGAGTATCGCACTTTCAGCGAGCTGGGATATCAGCCTTGCAAACCAGGTCGGCCGGGCAATCGCAAAAGAATTGCGCAACAAGGGTAGGAACATCATCCTGGCGCCCTGTATGAATATAGTCAGAATCCCTCAGGGCGGCCGAAATTTCGAAACATTCGGCGAAGACCCCTTTCTTAACTCCAGAATGGCTGTCGCATATATCGAAGGAGTGCAGTCGCAAAAAGCAATCGCCTGCGCGAAACATTATGCCTGCAATAATCAGGAATACCAGCGAGGCACAATAGATATTCAGGTTGACCAGCGTGCCTTGCAGGAAATATATTTGCCTGCGTTCAAGGCTTCTGTAACCGAAGCCGGCGTGTGGTCTGTTATGACAGCATATAATAAATTAAACGGCTATCATTGCACCGAGAACAGTTTTCTTCAGCAAACCATATTAAAAGACGAATGGAATTTTAAAGGCTTTATCGTATCAGACTGGGGCGCTGTTCACAGTACCGCAGAATCCGCAAATAACGGACTTGACGTTGAGATGCCATCACAAGGTTACTGGGATAATGGACAACTGCTTGCGGCAGTAAATAACGGCCAGGTAAGCATAAATACTATCGATGATAAAGTCCGCAGGGTGCTGCGGGCGATATACAAAAGCGGAATGACCAAAGATGTCTGGCAAGGCACCGATGGAGAAACAGCGGAGCATAATAAACTTGTACTGGATACGGCAACTGCCGGGATAGTACTGCTGAAAAACAAAAATTCCGTATTGCCTTTGGACAGTAATGCCAATATTACTATCGCGGCAATCGGCCCGAGTCTTTACAAAGCAAGAACCGGCGGCGGAGGAAGCTCATTAGTCAGTCCGTATTATTCTGTATCGCCTCTGCAGGGACTGCAAAATACAGCAGGAGCTAACCTTACAATAGAACATTGTGCCGGTTCGATTCTCAACGAAAACGACTCGCCCCCTGTCGAACCTTCGTATTTATTTGTTCAGGATATGAGCCGAAACGGTATGAACGCCGAATATTTCAATAATATAAACCTGCAGGGTACGCCTGTTTTAACCCGTGTCGATACAACTATAAACTTTAACTGGGGGCTCGGTTCCCCGGGCAGCAATATAAATGCCGACAACTTCAGCGTAAGATGGATAGGCAAACTTATCGTCCCATCAAGCGGCACTTATAAATTAGGCATGACAACAGACGATGGATTCAGGCTCTATATCAACGGCCAATTATTAATCAACGACTGGACAGACCACAGCGTAAAATTCACTTCAACCAATATTTCACTGAATGCCAATCAGCAGTATAATCTCGTAATTGAATATTATGAAAACACCGGTGCTGCCGTCGCGGAACTGGCCTGTTTCAATCCCAGTTCTTTGCTCAATGAGGCAATCAATAAAGCTGCCACTGCCGATGTAGCTGTATTATTTGTCGGACTTTCGAGTGATATCGAAGGAGAAGGTAATGACAAAGCCACGATGGATCTGCCTGTAGAACAGATTCAGTTAATACAATCTGTCGCTGCGGTTAATCCCAACACAATCGTTGTCGTCTTCAGCGGACCGCAAGTTGGTATGAGCGGCTGGATAGACAATGTATCAGCTGTAATACAGGCGTGGTACCCGGGTCAGGAATGCGGCAACGCGGCGGCGAACATACTTTTCGGCAGGGAAAATCCATCAGGCAAATTGCCTGTTACGTTTATTAAAAACTGGGAGGATAGCCCCTGCTATTCAAATTATCCGGGCAATGTCTACACCGAAGGCATCTTTGTCGGCTACCGCTACTTCGACCACGCAAACGTCGAACCTCTATTCCCCTTCGGCTTCGGGTTATCATATACGACTTTCGCGTACAGCGACCTTGTTATCGACACAAGCTCATTGGCATCGAATGGAACCTTTACAGTATCTTTGAATGTTCAGAACATCGGTCAAAAAGCAGGCAGCGAAGTCGTACAGCTTTACGTTTCTGATATTGTCAGTTCAGTACCCAGACCTCCTAAAGAACTCAAGTCGTTTGAAAAGGTTTATTTGCAGCCGGGCGAAAGTAAACCCGTCACATTTACTCTCGATAAAAACGCATTATCTTTTTACGACGTTGCCAATAGTCGATGGTATGCCGAACCGGGAACGTTTGAAGTGCAGATAGGAAGCAGTTCAAGAGATATCAGGCTTTCCGGCACTTTCGAATTGTTCTAACAATTGAAACTACGGAACTCGAACCTGTTCGTCGCCATGCTTCATTGGAATATATAAGTCCTGTGGAATATGAGAAAATAAGCGAAAATGAGCGGAAACAGGTAGCATAAATTCAAACATCGAGTGTCTGCCATTCGTTTAGCACCTCAGGGTATATCCCAATGGGTTTGCAGCATCCGCACCTTACTTGTAATTGCTTGCAAAATAAAGAGTTATATTAATTTTAAATATCTAAAACCACCCCTATTTTACACCCTACTGTGTAATAATTACGGTTTCAATTGTTTATCATAAAAGTGCAGGATTTTGAAGAATATTTTAACATGTAAGAGGAAAAGCGAAAAATATTGATGTTTTTAAACGGTACTGATATTCTATGTGGCCATATTCGAAATGTAAGATATAATCTGGCAAAGGATTTTAGAATTTTTTTGAAGGAAGTTGAAAATGAAACAAATAATCGTACTGGTCGTTATCGCAATAGTCGGACTCGGAGCCGGAGCTACAGGCGGTATAATGATAACAAACGCAAAGAGCAAAGCAGTAATCGCAGATATGCAGGCAAAGATGCAGCAGTCAGAAACAGCGTCACAGGAAAAAATGCGTAATTACGAACGCATTGTAATTAGTTTAAATAACCAGCTCCAACAGGCCAATGTTGAGATTGAAAAACTTAAAACCCCTGCCCCGGCCGCGGAGGAAACAATAATCGCCACAGCAGAGAATGAAAATACAGCCGCTGCACCGGCCGAGAGTTCCATCCCGGGGACTACAACACTATACACCATAAAAAGCGGCGACAGTCTTTGGAGCATCGCCCAAAAGCAGCTCGGTAACGGCGACCGCTTCAAAGAAATACTCAAACTGAATCCCAAGATTTCAGCCAAGAGCAATCTTACTATTGGTACCCAGTTGAAGATTCCCGCCAAATAAAATCCAAAGGTACAAAAGGGAACAGCTATGATAAAAGCAATGGCACATATCTGCGTCTCGACAAAGGACCTGGACAAGACAGAAGAGTTTTACTGTTCCTGTCTTGGACTGACAAAGAAATTCAGCTTTATTCGAGACGGTAAAGTCTTCGGTTTCTATCTCCAAATCAATAAGAATAATTTTATCGAAATTTTCCATGCCGACTCTGTTTCTTCCGACAAAGACCCCGTAATCAAACATTTTTGCCTCGAAGTAGATGATATCGACAAGGCAATCGAGAAAATAAGAAGTTGCGGCGTTACCATTTCTGACAAAAAAACCGGCAGCGATAATTCATGGCAGGCCTGGCTTACCGACCCCAACGGCATTAATATAGAACTCCATCAATACACAGATAAAAGCAGCCAGCTAACCGGAAACGATTGTATCGTAAAAGAAAAATGGTAGCAGGATTTTATATCTGAAAAGACGTGGAAGTTCCGCTGCAAGGTATCTTTCGAATGTTTTCCCCGCTTGCATTTTTTTTGCAAATACTCACGTAAACTTCCTTTCTTAACAATCTTTCCTAAAATACCCCTGTTGTAAAAATTTTTACTGACTTCTCATCCTGTAATCATAAAAGCAAGACAGGTAAAAATATTTGTGGATTTTTGGAAATAAAACCATTGCCAGTGACAACTGTATGGCACCGGGGAGAAAAATAATTTTAGAATAATCTTGAAAATAAATATCAATAGCAGTTAAATTTATTTCGAGAAGAGTCGGATGAGAGTGTTGGATTCATCCGGCAAACGTATATTTAGAGAATAAAGAGAACAAGGATGTTTTGTGTGCGTTTAGAATAAATAGTTTACACAACTATGTTTGGAGGAGATTATGCGTTCAGTTCTTTTGTCGCCAATTAAAAGATTGCTCAATATTTTATTTTTAGACGTATTCTTAATTTCTCAATTCTATTTACACAATCACAATAGGAGATTTTTGCAATGAATAAGAAATTTGTCTTTAAATTCGCAGTTATTGTTTTTTTGTTGTCTTTGCAGGCTTTCGTACACGCCGGGGAACCAGCGGTATCCTTAATAACGAGCAGAGATAAAATCTATAATTTTATCGATTCCGGTAAATTCTCCGAAGCTGCGACAGTGACGGAGAAGCTTATCGCAGACAACTCAAACGAGCCGTCTTTGCCAAAAACAATCTCCAATGTCGCAGATTACCATGCCAAACGATACGACTATGTCAGAGCCAGGGGATTGTATAATCGGCTGATTCAATTATATCCGCAGGACAAATGCGCAGAAGAAGCCGAGCTTAAAATGATAAAGCTCGACATTTTGGCAATGAAAGACGCCGGCAAGGAGGAAATGGCGAATGATGCTATAGAACAGTTGATAGCAAATAATTCAGGGAAACCTTATTTCGCCGGGGCCATTTATGATATTGCCCGTGAATACAGCAGGAGTCGTCAGTTCGATAAATCAAAAGATTTATACCAGAGAATGATTAAGCTCTGCCCGCAGGACAAGTTCGCAAATAAAGCAAAGACCGAACTGATGAAAGACGAGATTTACACAAAATTCGAAGATGGGAATTATTACAACATCAGTGATTTGCTACAAAATACAGCAAATTCGGACAGCGATAGTATGGCGGAAGTGCTTTATACGGCGGCCAAGAAATATACAGAAAAGTCCGAATATGAAAAATCCAAAGTTTTATGCAGCCAAATTATTCAAACCTATCCTGATAATAAATACAGCCGAAGAGCGGAATTCTGGCTTACGAAAAACAATATTTTGGAAAAGATTTGCATCAGCGATTTAGTTCCAGCAGATGACCTGACAGATAAACTCATAACAGAATATTCGCAGGATGCAGAAACACCTGAGGTTTTATATGATGCCGCAGAATATTATGTTAAATGCCGTAATTATGAACGTGCAAAGAAATTATATTCACGCCTGGCATCTCTTTATCCCGAGAACTCATATTCGTTTAACGCCTATAAGGAAGTTTCGGCAATCGATATCAGAGCGAAAATAAATGCGGGAGAATACGAGTCGGCCTACAAGGAACTCGAACAATTCATAGATAAGTACGGGAAGGATTCAACTACAGCCAGAATATTATACTCTCTTGATAATTACTGCTGGGAAAAATGTTTGGGCAGCAACAACTACAACCAAGTAATTCCAATTTTAGAGCTGATTTGCGATAAGCTTGGCGAATGCAATCACTACGATACAAGCGTAAATCCAAAGCTGATTTGTGACACTGCAAAAATATGCGGAAAGATTGCGGAAGGTAAATTAGAACAAGCTCAAAACGATACAGCAAAACTCAAATTGAACTACACCAACAAAGATAATCTTCCTTTGGCATTTTACTTTATCACCAAAGAATTTTTTAAACGGGGATATGCAGAGCATGCCGAGGTAATGTGCGGAGAAATCATAAAACTTGGCGCAAATAGATATGTTATATATTGCGACCTAATAAAATACAGTTTAAACGTCAGGTCGTGTCTGGAGAAAAATGATTTGGCCGGCGCAAAACAGGTATTTAATCAATTCAAAACAAAGTACTCAAATTCGCCATTCGCGGAAAAAGGTCTTATCGACTTAGTCGCTGAGTTTTACGATAAAGGGTTGCGATGTGAAGGAGAAAACGGAGATGCTTATTTTAAGGAAGCAATAAAATTGTGCCAGGCAGAAAAGCTGACCGAATCTGTCGATCCGGCCGGGAAGATTCGAATTTATAAAATGCTCGGTGACAGTTTCCTGAGAACAGGCGAATATGTTAAATCGGCGGACTACTTTCAAAGGATTTTGGAATTGTATCCTGACAGCGGTTATGCCTGGAATACACAATTTATGACAGCCCAGGTTTATGAAAATATGCGCCGGGCAAAAATTATATCCGGAAATGAGGCTGACGGCAAAATCAGAATTGCCTATCAGCGGCTGCTCGAACGGTATCCAAATTGCAAGGCTGCGCCAATAGCCCGGAAATGGCTGGAAAATCATAATTAAAAAAAGGAACGCTCAAATGAAAATTTATAGAGGATTATTAAAATTTTTCCCGGTTTTCATCATTTTAATTTTATTGCCTGTAAGTCTGCTTGCGTGCGGGGACGGAGACAGCGGCGGCGGCAGCAGCGGTAATCCGCCTGCAGCCGACAGTCCGGACCAGCAACAGGACAACAGTGAGGACCCGAATTCAAAAACGGAAGACCCCGCAATGAGTCAAAATAAGAAGGCCGACCCCGTCAATGTCTCGACAGGAAGATTTGTCTATTCAGCAACTGATTTGGTTGTTAAAGGCAGAAAGCTCGATGTTGTGATTCAGAGGTCTTATCAGAATGATTTTACAATTTCAGGAACGGTCTATTTTACAGGAAATGCTTATGACCCAGATGGCGGCAGTATTGTTGAATATTCCTGGTATTTACCCGATGAAGCTTATGATATCAACGGTGCAACAACAGTTGCGCTAAGCTGTAAATTCACGGTACCCGGCACATATCACTGCGCATATAGAGCAAAAAACAATAATAACATCTGGTCAACAACCACACATTTCGATGCCATAGTCAGTCCGGACGTTAAAACGTCCCGTTTCGGATACAACTGGGATATGAATTACAATTTGAGAGCAGCCGAGGTCAATGAAACATCCATTACCTTTTTCAACGGCCAGCTATGCCGATTAATTTATAATAAAATTAACGGTTCGAATCCCGCCAAATATATCAATACAACAAACATTTCAAATTACTTTCTAAAAGAAGCCGGCTTATTTACATTATATGAAAAATACGGGATGAAATATAAATTCGATTCCGACGGCTGTCTTTGGCGAATAGAAGACGCTTTGGGCAACGCTATCAGTTTTTCCTACACCGGAACCGGCCCATTAAAACAATTAACCACGATAACAGATGATTTAAACCGAAATATCAACTTAAACTATAACTCAGATGGTCTGCTTTGGAAGATAACAGCTTTTGACGGAATAGTATGGGAGTACGGCTATAACGACAATACCCATAATCTGACCTCGGTAAAAAATCCCGCTGATTTTGTAACGGCATATAATTATGACAGCAGGCACAATCTTACATCAATTACTGACCCCAACGGCCAAACATGGCTCGTAAATACTTATGATTCCAATGACAGAGTTATTCATCAGAAATACGGTGACGGTTATTATGATTTTACCTATGAACCCCAGTACAATCTTACTATGGTAAAAGACCGCACGGATGTTAACAGCCTTAATTTTTATGATGACAGCAACAACATAATCAGCAATATCATATACAATGAAAACAAACAAGGCTGTTCCGCTTACTCTGCAAGAGAGTCTAAACTTATTTCTTACTGGGCGTTAGATGAGGATTTGACTTCTTCCGACTGCGGCTGTGAAAATCCCGCCATAATCACAAACGTAACCCAACTGCAGAATATAAAAAATAATCTTAGCGGCTGTTATGTCCTCGGCTGCGATATCGACGCATCTTCGACCGCAGGCGGCGCAGGTTTTGAGCCAATCGGAACTGCTTCCAATCCTTTTACAGGCTGCTTTGATGGAAGAGGCCATACGATAGACGGTCTTTTTATCAACAGGCCGACTACTGATTATGTCGGATTATTCGGCAAAATAAGTACCGGAGCAATTAAAAATCTTGATTTGACAAACATCGATATTACCGGACAAAATTACGTCGGAGGACTGGTTGGCTATTGTAATTCAGGTGCCATTGTTAAATGTTCCACATCAGGAACAGTATCAGGTTCGACCGATGTAAACCCGCCGAGCTACACCTTAAACCCGCAATATGGCGTATGGACGGTTGTACCCTATGCCTGGCATGAGCCTCCTCCATATGATTTTTATTGGCACCATACTATGACGGCGGTTACGGCTTCGGATCAAAGCGGGCCGGTTGAGTATCGTTTCATATCCGTTTCCGGCGGCGGAAAAAACAGCGGTTGGATTACAAGCCCAACCTATACGACTTCGGCAATGCTGGCGGCAGAACATAGTGTTTACAAGGCTGAAATACGAGACCAGGCAGGAAATTATGTAGAATCTTCCTTAGTGTTTACATATCATACTTTGTACCCTCCATACGGGTGCGTTACACCCTGCAACTGCTTTAGCGGCTGTCTACATTCGGCGGGAAAAGCTGTTTGCGGCGGACTTGCGGGTTATAACAAAGGCAATTTGTCACAATGTTATTCACTTGCGGATGTTTTAGGAAACGATGGGGTTGGCGGACTGGTCGGCAAAAATGACAGCGGCGGTTCGGCGGAAAATTGTTACTCAGCCAGTTCAGTATCAGGCACAAATAATGTCGGCGGTTTTTGCGGAACAAACAGCGGAACTATAACTTCCTGCTATTACGATTCCCAGATTTCCGGCCAATCTGATACCGGCAAAGGCACTGGAAAAACCACAGCCGAGATGATGCAGAAATCCACTTTCAGTAATTGGGATTTTGAATACATCTGGGACATCGATGAAAACAACAGTTATCCATATTTAGCTCCGGGAATATCGATAACCGATTCAGTCGGGCAAAATAACGGCAAGGCATATCAGCCCATTTCGGCAGCAGGCAAAGTTGGCGGAGCTTTGAGGTTTAACGGCGACGGCGACAGCATACGCGTTAAAGATGACGACATCCTTGATTTGAACAAATTTTCCATCTCTGTATGGATATATAAAGAAGCCGATACAGATTACGCAGGAATAGTTTCCAAATGCGATACCAGTTCAACAGATGGCTATAATTTTGATTTACGAGAAAACACAAGCGGCAAAATCGAGATTCGATTCTATACAGGTTCGACATTAGAAAGTGTTATCAGTGATAATGCAGTCTCAACGGGACAATGGCACTACATAGCCGCAACCTGCAACAGCAATACCTTGCAGTTGTTCATCGACGGACAGGAAGCAGGGTCCGCCGATTTTATCGCAGGGCCGCCAAACACCGGCACAAAAGATTTTTATATCGGTGCTGCCTTTAACAACGGCGATATCGATATAAACAGGAGCTTTGACGGCATAATCGATGAAGTAAAAATTTACGGCAGGACTCTGACCGAATATGAAATACAAAGACTTTATGAATTTGACGGCTGTTACGTTACAGATTACGAGCTTGACTCCAATAGAAATATTATAAGAATAATAAATCCTGCCGGCAATTGCACCGACCTGAAATACGATTCAAAAGGCAATGTTCTAAGTACCTGCCTGAAATCAAATCCCAGCATCAATGAACCGAATATTACCGCTCGTTATACTTATGATGAAAACTTCAGTCTTGTAAATACTATTACGGACGCCAGGGGAAATGTAACAATCTTTAATTACAACCAGTCAAACGGCAATCTCGAAAGCATCGCCCTGCCGCAGGTCCCAACGCCGGACGGCAACCAAAGCCCTGTTATCAGCTTTACATATAACAGCTTCGGCCAGGTTGAAACCGCTGCCGCTCCGGATGGAATTGTTACAAGATATGTTTACTATCCCGCAATGGACATCAATGACCCGAATTGCGGCAGACTCTGGAAAGCGATTGTCGATACGGATGAAACCGAAGGTCTTAATATAACGACCGAATATAAATACGATAAACAGGGAAACGTTATTGAAATAAAAGATGCCAATAATCAGATTACCAAATTCGCATATAATCAGCTTAACCTGCTGACGCAAATTACCGCACCATTAAATACTGTTACTAATTACGCCTATACCTCGAATAAAATGCTTACACAGGTAACAAACGTCAGAGCAGACGCCAACGACCAGATTGAAAACTATCATTATAATATTCTCGATGACCTTGCATACACCGTCAATCCTTTGGGCAATCGCACCGATTTCAGTTACGACAAAGGGCAAAATTTAAAATCTGTTACCGATGCGGAAGACAATATTACACGATACAAATATGATATCAGGGGACTTGTATGGGAGGCAAATGATGCGAACAATAATATCACCGAATACTGCTACAACGCAAACGGTTTGCAATCGGCCATAACGGACGCCAACGGCAATACTACCGAATACGAATACGACGGCTTCGACAGGCTTATAATGATAACTTACCCTGATGGTTCAAATGAAACATTCACTTACGATGCGACTTCAAATATAACAAGCTTCAAAAACCGCGGCAATCAGACCATTACTTATACTTACGATGCGCTGAATCGGGTGCGTACAAAAACCCGGCCGGGCGAACAAACACTAACATACACCTACGATATCGCAGGCAGACTCCGCGATGTAAAGCAAGGAACAACTACCCTTGCAGGCTATGCCTATGACCGTATCGGGAGGCTTAAACAGATTGACAAAGACAATCGAACTGTAAAATATGATTATGATATCATCGGCAGACGAACAAAACTTGTCTATCCGGATGATACGAATGTAACTTATGAATACGATGCCCTGTCCCGCCTGACAAAAATCAATTATCAGGGCGATACGATAGCTGAATACAACTATGATGAATTATCGAGAAGAACACTGCTGGCCTACGGCAACGACGCAAATATTGTATATCAGTACGATATCGGCGACAGGCTCACAAGAATAACCAATAATACAAACTCAGGCACAATCGATATCGAATACAGCCAGTACGACAACGTTGATAACAGTTTGAATATGATAGTCAACGGCAACGAAAGCGAGTACTTCTACGACAAACTATATCAACTCATCGGCGCAGATTACGCGGCCGGCTTTGGAACGGATGCCAATTATTATTACGATGCCGTCGGAAATTGGAACCGGGTTACAGCAGGCTCGACGACGTATTATTCGCACAACAGTCTTAATCAATACACGGCAGTCGGCGTAACTTCTTACAGTTACGACAGTAAGGGAAATTTAATAAATGACGGCACGTATAAGTATTACTATGACTGCGAAAACCGGCTGACGGATGTAAATAGCATTGCCAACGAAAGGGTTGCTCATTATAATTATGACTTCGCAGGGAGGCGAACTGAAAAAACAACTTTCAGCGGCACAACTGTAATAATCAAATACGCCTATGACGGCGATGATTTGATTGCAGAATACAGCGAAACCGGCACGCTCATTAAAAAGTATATATACGGCCCCGGGATTGACGAGCCGGTTTGTATGATAGATGCCGCCGGCGGCGGCAGCAAATATTACTACCACTTCGACGGCCTTGGCAGTGTAGTTGCTCTTTCAAATAATAGTGGAAACACAATTGAGAAATACAGCTACGATGTATTCGGAGCGGTAACAATTCGTGATGAATATGGCTCTGTGGTCTCTGTGAGCTCTGTGGCTAATCGTTTTATGTTTACCGGCAGAGAGTACGATTCAGAAACAGGGAACTATTGTTACCGCGCCCGCTACTACAAACCGAGTATCGGCAGATTCCTGCAAACCGACCCCATCGGCTACGCAGATGGATTAAATCTTTATGCCTATTGCAACAATAATCCTTTAAACTTTGTCGATCCGTTTGGGTTATGTAAAGAGACATTAGATAAAATTCAAACGGCTCTTGATATAGCTGGCATTTTTGACCCGACAGGTATTGTTGATTTAGTTAATGCGGTGATTTATGGGGCGCGAGGGCAGATTACTAATGCAGCCGTAGCTGGAATCGCGATTATGCCATATGTTGGTGATACTGCCAAGGCTGGTAAATATGGTACAAAAGGCGCAAAAGCCACTAAAGCTGTTAAGGAGGGAATTTATGAATTTACTTCAAAAAGCGGCAAACCATATGTAGGTCAATCTAAACGTCTTTTAACAAGGATAAAAGAACATTTAATGAAGAAGCTTAAACCATCTCAAATAGATAATGTTAAAGTAAAACCTATGCCCGGAAGTACAAGTTTAGAGCGAAGAATTGCAGAACAAACGAGAATTAACAAATTGGGGGGAGTGGACAAATTAGAAAACATCAGAAATCCTATTAGAAAAGAAAATTGGCCGAAGTATGGTATTGATCCACCTAAATAAAAAGTGAAGGTTTATGAAAAAATTTGACGTCAAACAAGGTAAATATGGCAAGAAATTGGTTTTGACTACTGGATGGTCGAAGCAGATAACAGAATACTTTCTATCTAATAAAATAAAAGAACTTGATTTGAACATTGCTTTTGGTTGGAACGATAGAGATCTAGAATTTTTAAAAGAACTAAAAGGTTTATTGTCACTAGATATTCTGGCGGGCATAAGAGAGGACATATCACCGATTCATTATTTGTCCGATTTGAAGGAGCTGACACTTCAAGTTATCCATAAAACTAAAATAGATTTTTCGTGTTTTCCAAAATTAGAGAAAGTAGGCTTAGATTGGAGTCCCAAGATAAAATCGGTATTGGAATGTAAATCCTTGAAAAGGATACTTATGTGCAAGTACAAGTCGGATAAAAGAGATTTATCGGCTTTCTCTAATCTGCCAAATCTTGAAGAACTCTGTTTTAAAATTTGCAATATAGAAAGGATTGGTGATATATCAAATCTCAAAAATCTACAGACTCTTGAGCTGCATTGGGCCTCAAAGCTGACTTCATTAAAAGGTCTTGAAGTTCTTAAAGGACTTCAAATTTTGCACATAGATACTTGCCGCCGCGTAAACAGAATTGATGCAGTTGGAAAACTTGAGAAATTAGAAGAGTTTTATCTGCCCAATTGCAAGGATATTGAGAGCTTAAAACCAATGGCTAATCTTAAAAATCTTCGTATTTTTGAATTTCCTGACTCGACAAATATTGTAGATGGTGATTTAACTGTTTTAAAAAAATTACCAAAGCTTTCGCAAGTATGTTTTGTGGATAGACGACACTACAACCTTAAAGAAAGTGATATGCCTGGCTACCAGGAGCCGGATTGGGATGCAATGAGAAAGTCATTACTCAAAAGCGGTCTCCCGCCTGCTGCTGTGGATTATATTTTAAAATAATATAAATTAATTTCAAGATAGAATTCGCTCATTAAAAAGTATATATACGGCCCCGGCATAGATGAGCCGGTTTGTATGATAGATGTCGCCGGCGGCGGCAGCAAATATTACTACCACTTCGACGCATTTTTTCACTATAGATGACGAATTAATACTTGAAAGAAATGATTTTAAGGGTAAGCTACCGGCTAAAGGAATTGAAATCGTCTCTTAGTCAGAGCCGTTTTTCGCTCTATTCCTATTGATAACGCACACTCTAAAATAAGGGCACAAAATGGCGGATAACACTGCTGAAGCCGGAGATCTCGAGCATGCCAGTTGCAGGAAAACTGATCGGCTGGTCGAAAGACAGGATTTTGTCTATATGGCAATCCTGGTTACGATTGCTCTTTTGATTGGCCTGTACCTGATTGCCGCAACCATTCTCATTAACAAAGACGCTGTTGTATACATTGAGCAAGCCAAGAATTTTTCAAGTAATCCTTCCTTATTCGTACGAGGGACATATCCACTCGGATACCCATTCCTCATTTATTCCGCGCATCGAATAGCAACTTTGATTAGCGATATTGTATCTGTCGAGAGCTGGATATATTCCGCTCAAAGCGTAAGCCTGTTATGCAGAGTGCTTTCCCTGATACCGCTTTATTTTATCGGCAAATTACTTGTCGGGGCCCGCAACAGCTATTTAGCATTATTGATATTGATATTTTTACCTTATCCGGCGGAATACGGCAGCGAGGTCGTCCGCGAATGGCCCCATCTTTTCTTTCTGGCGACAGCCTTTTTCTTTCTGACCAGAGCAAGTTGCAGCGGGGATTGGCGAATGTTCGCAGCCGCCGGGCTGTTTGCAGGAATCGGATATACGATAAGATCCGAATGCGCCCAGATTGTGTTATATGGAATGCTCTGGTTATTAGTCACCTTATTTGTCCCAAGGACCGGTATTAACAGATTAAAAGCCGTCTGCCTGACATTTATTCTTATTATTGGATTTTTGATACCCGCTGTTCCCTATTCTATAATAAGAGGTGAAATTTTACCTCCCAAACTGCAAGAAGTTGTAACCTCAAACAATATTCAATCTGAAAGAATTGAAGAGCCGGCAAACATAGCATCTGTAATGCCGAAGGACATACTAATGGCCATTGGAAAACTTACAGAACGAATCGGCGAAAATCTGATGTATTTTTTTATGCTGCCGCTGATAATCGGGCTTTATCATCATTTCCGAAGGCCAAAGGAACTTTTGGCAGACGGCAGGTTATTTATCTGGGCTTTGATAATTATATATGTAACGATGATGCTGCTGCTGCACATTAATTTCGGATACATTAGCAGAAGACACTTTATGCCGATGATTGTCTTTACCGCTTTTTATATACCTACAGGGCTGCTTATAATTGCGGACTGGATAAGCGGAATTAATATAAAAGGAAATGCGAATAAACAGAAAAACACGCAAAAATGGTTTTCCATTCTGCTGACAACGGGGATACTGATTTGTTTTGTGAAGCTATCCGGTCTTATGGGCGCAGAAAAGACAGACTACAGAGAAGCAGCAAAATGGTTAAAAGAAAACACTGCACCTGCGGATATTATCGCTGTTTCCGACCTTCGTATTAGTTTTTATGCTGAACGCAAGGGAGTGAAAAATGAGAGCGGTTGTTTCCCCTCTGATATAAAGTATGCTGTACAAATAGTAAAAGAAGGGAAAGATTTAAAGGATGTGCCATCAGAAATGTCAGAGGTTTGGTCTTCCTCTGCAAATAAGAAGAAAACCAAGACAGTGATATATGCAAGGAAATAAAATACTACCGGTTTTACCCATAGTATTGCGGTAAAAGATAAAGATTACTTTTATGAACAGTGAAATCTCCAAAGAAATAAAACAGCACGGACCAAACTGGGATAAACTGCATAACGGTTATTTTTCCGACCCGGCCATAGCCGCCTGCCTTATCAAAAAAATAAAATCCGCTATTGCCATTTCAAAGCCAGAAGTTCTGATTGACCTGGGCGGAGGAACAGGCTTTATACTTTCAGAATTAATCAAAAATAATATCCCCTCGGCAATACGTCTGGTTAATATTGACCTTTCCGGCAAACAAGTGGAAAATCTTAAAGACAGCCGAATTAAAATAGCTTGCGGTTGTATTTCCGATTCCAAGCGAAGCGATGCCGACAATGAGTCAAAACAATTCCTTTTCATAATGCGGTCAGCCCTTCATTATTTCGGCGAAGCCGGCCTGATGCCAATATTGCAACACCTGCGGTCACAAACAAAAACGGGAGAGTTTTTTATTCATCAGACAGCTTGTTTTAAAAATGAAAGAGACGCTGAATGTCTCAATGATATTTACAAACTGATGGGAACCGGCAAATGGTACCCGACCGTTAATCATTTAAGTAATGTTCTGGAGAATACCGGCTGGGCAATAAAATCAGTTTCGCCTGCGCCTAAACTGCAATTGGCATCTGACGATTTAATCAAACGTTATGGCTTAAGCAAGAAAATCGTTTCTCAAATTCATAGCGAAATAATCAAACGATACGGTCAAATAGAAGATGTTATCAGTACAACATCTAATGGATTCTGTGCGTATTTACACTACAAAATCTATACCTGTGCCGCGGTTTAGGCCATAATATCCGTATGAGATATGGTTCAAGACGTGAAATAGTTTTTATACAAACAAGAAAAAGTTACTGACCGCCTTTACGGGCGGCTCTGCGTCTGTCTTCTTCTTTAAGAAATCGTTTTCTAATTCGAATTGAATTAGGACAAATCTCAACAAGTTCACTGGCCTGGATGTACTCCATCGCAATTTCAAGACTCATTTTCCGTGCAGCCTTGACCCTTGCGGCTTCGTCTTTGCCGGACGCCCGCATATTGCTCATCTGTTTTGCTTTCACCGGATTAACAGGAATGTCGTTATCCTTGCAGTGTTCTCCGACAACCTGGCCGTCATATACCGTTTCGCCCGGTTCGACAAAAAAAGTTCCCCTGTCGTATAAAGCATCAAGCGCGTAAGCTGTAACGATTCCGGTATTGGTCGAAATCATAACGCCCGCTTTCCGCTGAGGAATAGAACCTCTCATCGGTTCGTATCTCTCAAACGAATGGTGCATAATAGCCTTGCCCTGCGTGGCATTGAGCATTCTTGCGTGAAGACCGAACAGACCGCGGGACGGTATAAGGAATTCCATGTGGATAAAACCGCTTGCCCCGCTTTTGGCGTCCATTTTAATAACTTCGCTCCGTCTCTCGCCCAGAAGGCTCATCACGGCACTTTGGCAATCCATAGGACAATCTATCACAAGCAACTCTATCGGCTCGTGGTGTATGCCATCGACTACTTTCAAAATTACTTCCGGTTTGCCGACACAAATTTCATAACCTTCACGCCGCATATTCTCAAGAAGTATCCCAAGGTGCATCAGCCCCCTGCCGGAAACATTAAATTCCTCGGGTGTTATCCCAGGCTCTACTCGCAGCGCAACATTGTGCTGAAGCTCTTTTTCGAGCCTGTCGCCAATCTGCCTGCTGGTTACATATTTCCCGTCTCTGCCGGCAAAAGGCCCATCGTTGACCCTGAATGTCATCGACATCGTCGGCTCATCGACAGCTATAACGGCAAGTTTCGAAGGATTGTCCGGACAGGCTATGGTATTAGCTATATCTACAGGGTCAAGACCTGATACCGCACATATATCGCCGGCCAAAACTGTTTCAACCTGCTTTCGGCCAAGACCGTCAAATATATGAACCTGCATAACCTTTTGCCGGGTATGCACATTATCAGTATCGATTACCGTAACAGCCTGACCTTCACTTATCTGGCCTGCGAAAACCCTGCCTACCGCGATTTTCCCGACATAATCAGAATATTCAAGACTGGTTACAAGCATTTGCAGCGGAGCGTCAGGAATAACCTTCGGCGCGGGAACCTCTTTTATAATGGTTTCAAATACGAGTTGCATATTAGTGGTCTTCTTTTCAGGGTCAGTGGACGCCCAGCCCTGTCTTGCGGATGCGTAAATAACCGGGAAATCGAGAGCGTCGTCTTCGGCACCAAGCTGAACAAGCAAATCGAATATCTCGTTGACAACCTCATGAGGCCTGCTGTTTTCGCGGTCCACTTTATTGATTACCACTATTGGTTTTAATTTATTCTCAAGAGCTTTGGTTAACACAAATCTTGTCTGCGGCATAGAGCCTTCAAACGCGTCAACCAACAGCAGAACGCCATCGGCCATTTTCAAGACACGTTCGACTTCGCCGCCGAAATCGGCGTGGCCCGGCGTATCGATTATATTAATTTTGTATTCATCGCCCTTATCGTCAATATAGAAAACCGCGCAGTTTTTACTGAGAATCGTTATGCCTCGTTCCCGCTCGATGGGATTGGAGTCCATAATCAAACCTTCAACACCGCCGGCTAATTTATCAAGGTCTTCGCTGCGAAACATACCTGACTGGTACAGCAGCCTGTCCACCAGCGTGGTCTTGCCATGGTCAACGTGAGCGATTATCGCTACATTACGAATAAAATCTGAATACATAAACACATCTCAAAAAGGATTCTTAGCAAATGAACTATCAGGATTTGTCTTTATTCCTGCCATTAAAGCCCATTATTTTACATTGTTTTATCCGGATGTCAATGTAAAATAGGTAGTTTATCTCTTAAAATAACGAATTATAAAATGAGCAAAAAAGTCATAATCAGCTTAAAAAATGTTACCGTGGTACGCAGCGATTTGCAAATCCTCAATAACGTAAATTTGCAGGTACTGGAAGGTCAATGCTGCGCCGTAATAGGGCCAAATGGGGCTGGAAAATCGGCCCTTGTCGCTGTTTTAAGCGGGTATTTATGGCCCCAGAGCGGTTCTGTCCGCATTCTGGGCAAAACTTACGGCCAAGTGGATTTGCAAAATGTACGGCGTAAAATCGGCCTTATTGAGCCGTCCAGAATGCCGCGTTTTGATGAAACAATGCCGGTCAGAGACGTAATCGCAACAGGACTTTTCGGTACTGTAATGCTTCCCCTGAACAG
The DNA here is from genome assembly GCA_041652575.1 of Phycisphaerae bacterium. NCBI lineage: Bacteria > Pseudomonadati > Planctomycetota > Phycisphaerae > Phycisphaerae bacterium. The sequence continues at coordinate 48,469 of JBAZHC010000004.1, forward strand.
GAAAATTTCAAAACAACAATGGAGAAAAGTCGATTCGCAGATTTCGTTTTTCAAGCTTGGAAAACAAAAATCAATCGGCATAGGAACCCTGTCAACCGGCGAACAGACCAAAACCCTGATTGCCCGCGCGATGATTTCTCAGCCGCAAATGCTGATTCTCGATGAACCGACAAGCGGACTGGATATGGGCAACAGGGCAATTGTTGTCAAAATATTAAACAAGCTGCGTAAACATAAAAATCCGCCTGCTATTATTATTATCTCGCATCATCTGGACGAATTGCCGAAATCTATGGACCAGGCGGTTCTGCTGAAAAAAGGAAAGATTGTGGAACAGGGAAAACCGAAAAAGGTATTAACTTCCGCTAATCTCAGTAAAACATTCGGCTGCAAAGTAGAAGTATTGAAAAATAAGGTAGTTTACCTGGCGTCAGTCAGGATTTAACCGCGATTCTATCCACCGCATTATAACGGCAGCAACATAATCAATTTCAGAATCACTTAACGATTTGATATATTCTATTTTATGCCATTTAAAAAGGCACTTGCGGCAGCAGGTCGCGGTTGCGTGCTGGGCTATAAAAACAGGATGACCCTTCATCGGCGTTTGTTTGCCATCGTTTTTCGGCTCCGCCGGTGCAAGGCGTTTGGTTATAAAATCTCTGGCGTGCCGTTCAATTGCCTGCAATCCTTTTTTGTGAATATACTCAATATCCGCAGGCTTGAGCTTAAACCTGCTTCGGAACTTCGATTTTGAAAGTCTTTCGAAAAGCTCTGCAAAATCCTTCATTGCTATTTTACCAGCATCGCTTTGGCTAATTCCTGACTTTTTCCGATTCCGAATAAAAGTTCGACAAGCTTAATCGAAAATTCAAGTGCCGTTCCCGGCCCCTGCGAAGTAATACAATTGCCGTCAACAACTACCCGCTGATTCACGGCCTGTTGATTTTTCAGTTTTCCAGCCATTGCGGTATAGCAGGTCGCTTTTTTGTCCGCCAACAAGCCGTGATGCTCGAATACAACTACCGGTGATGCGCAAATCGCAGCATACAGCCTGCCGGAAGATTTTTGTTTTTTCAACATCTCCACAAGTTCCTTACTATCGCGAAGGTGTTCTGCACCCGGCAGACCGCCGGGCAAAGCTATAAGGTCGTAAGTATTGCTTGCACAATCAGTTATCAAACAATCGGCAGTTATTTTAACTTTTCTGGCAGTAGTAATTTGCTTGTTTTGCACCGAAGCGATTGTCAAATCGGCCCCAGTTCGCCTGAGACAATCGATGATTGCGATTGCCTCTAATTCCTCTATTCCATCGGCAACGGCTAAAAGTACTTTTTTACTCATAATTAATCTCCTTAAAATCATAAACGCAAATCACATTTTAAACGATATTTTTTCTTGATTACCACAAAAAAATCCTGAAAATACGCTGCAGTAAAACTTCTTAAAGGAGTAAGAATATGCTGAACAGACTCTTCGACCTGCAGGCAAGAAGCACTTCCGTCAAAACTGAAATAGTCGCAGGGACTACAACTTTTCTTACAATGGCTTATATTATCTTTGTAAACCCTGCCATTCTGTCCCAGGCCGGTATGGACAAATCCGCTCTTATAGCAGTTACCTGTCTCGTAACCGCAATAGCAACAATAGTAACAGGACTTTTCGCCAATACCCCGATAGCAATGGCGCCGGGAATGGGCCTTAACGCATTTTTCGCATATACTCTTGTAATTACTCAAAAAATAAGCTGGCAGACTGCGCTCGGTGTGGTTTTTCTGTCAGGGGTATTCTTTCTGATTCTCACACTTATCGGCCTGCGGAAAAAACTTGTCGAGGCAATCCCCGTTTCGCTGATATCAGCCATTTCAGTCGGCATCGGCCTTTTTATAACTTTCATAGGACTGCAAAACCTCGGTATTGTTGTCGCTCATCCTGTTACTCTCGTTCAGGCCGGGAAACTTACTCCAACACTGATGATAGGCCTGACAGGATTGATTATAATGATTTATCTTGAAATGAGAAAAATCAAAGGTTCGCTTCTGATAGGAATACTCTTTGCGACAGTCCTGGCGGTTTTGCTCGGCAAAGTAAGCAGACCAGAATCTTTCGTCTCTGCCGATATAAGTATCGCTGCGGTTGCATTCAAGCTCGATATCATCGGCGCTTTGAAATGGAGCTTTTTCGGCAGCATCTTCTCCCTGATGTTTATGGATATGTTCGACAGTATTGGAACACTGGTCGCCTGCTGCAGCGAGGCGAAAATGGCCGATGAAACAGGCAAAGTAAAAGAACTCGACAGACTCCTTGCAATCGACGCCGGCGCAACAATGCTCGGAGCGGTATTCGGAACATCGACTACAACATCTTATATCGAATCAGCGGCGGGAATCGAACAAGGCGGCAGAACAGGCCTTACCTCGGTTGTAACGGGAATATTGTTTTTAATCGCAATTATTTTCGTGCCTGTTGTGGGAATCGTACCGAACTACGCAACGGCGCCGGCGCTGATAATGGTCGGGATTTTTATGATAAAGGAAATCAAAAAAATTGATTTTACGCAGATGGAAAACGCCTTCCCCGCTTTTATCATAATAATTATGATAGCCTTAAGCTACAGCATAAGCACGGGACTTGCTTTTGGTTTTATATCTTTTGCGATTCTTAAAACTATGGCGGGCAAAGGCAGAGAAATCAAACTGACAATGTGGCTGATAGCAGGACTATCTGTGTTATATTTTCTGATTCCATTGTTTGTTAAAGGTTCCTGATAAACGCCCCGGCCATAAAAGATACGAGAATCAGATAATCGAGGTCGTTCTGGCCGTAATGTTCGTGGTCGAGCGAATTATCGGCATAAATCACACCGTAACAGGCTTTTTCACTCATCACGGGGACAATTATCGCGGAGTTGACTTTGCTGTCGTTCTCGGCCCGCAAAGGAAGACGGGGCACAAGAATATAACGATGAGTTTTTAAGGCTTCGCTGACTCTCGACTCAAGACAAAGTTCTTCAAATTTGACTGTCTTGCCGCTGATTTCCCTGCCCTTTGAAACATCCATTTCCCCGGACGAATTTTTCCGCAATCCGACCCATGCGTGAAAAGGTTTGAGTTGGCGAAACACCAAATCCAGCAGGGTAACAAGCAATTCGTGAGTATCGAGACATTTACAGATGGAACTTGCGGCAAAAGAAAAATCCCTGCCGCGTTTGGCCTGCATTTTTATAAGCGGAGCATCGGCTCCGTCCAGATAACGAAAAACAACCTGCGCTTCATGTAAAGTGGCATGAAGCGTATCTTCAAGGCTTATGCTCGGGCTCTTTTTTTCAGATTCATCTATTTGAATTTCTATCTGAAAGTCGGAGATTTTTATTATATCGCCGGTTTTTATTTCAACCTTATGGATTGCTTCGTTATTCAAATATGTCTTATTGGCGGAATCGAGATCTTCAACAACCCATTTGCCTTCGGTAGTGGTATAAAGAACTGTATGCTGACGTGAAACAGATTTATCCGGAAGGAAAATCTGGCTTCCTATTTGTCTGCCTATATAAATCGGCCCCCTTGAAAAATGCAATTCATTTATAAGGCTGTCCCCGCGTTTTACAGTAAGCCGCATTAGCATTCTCCGCTAAATATTGGACCGGCACAGTCCACAAGGCCGCAATCATCTTATCTTTGTCGTCCCCTGCCTGTCAAGACTTTATGCGGTAAATAAAAAAGGCAGGACTCAAAAATCCTGCCTTTTGGCTCATTAAATTTTAAATTTTTTATTCGGCTTTCTTATAATCCCGTTTTACAGGCTTTTCTACAAGTCCCATACGTATCGCCTTGGCGGATACCCTTATTCTGCATGGTTTACCGTCAATAATCGCACGAACCTTGTGGATATTCGCTTTGAACTTGCGTTTTGTTATGCCGGTGGTTTTTACGCCAACTCCGCCGAGATATTTAGCCTTGCCGCGTCTGGCAATTGTACGGCCGGACGTCGTTTTTTTACCTAAAAAATAACAAACTCGTGACATAAACCTGTACTCCGTTTTAATTAAACTTACTTAAAACCTTTAAAGTCTTACAAGTATAAGAACCTTCGGAAATATTGCAAGACTAAAATCCTGCCATTTAGCATTAATGAAGCATTAATGATTAGCCACTTGTCAAAAGCTCTTTTTTGGCTTATAGTTATGCCAAGATAGCCACAAAGACACAAAGGCACCAGGAAATGATATATTAAAAAGATTTTGTGTCTTAGTGCCTTGGTGGCTATAAACTTAAGAAAGGATGAAAAATGAATCCAAAATTGATAATCGTTGGCGCCGCCGGCAGAATGGGCCGAAGAATCACCGCCCTTGCCGTCGAATCAAAACAATTTGATATAATCAGCACAATTGAAGACAAAAGCTGTCCCGAAATTGGCAAAGATGCGGGAATATTGGCCGGCATCGGCCCAATTAATGTCAAAATCAGTTCGGATTTTCCGCCAAAAGCAGACCTCGTTATAGATTTTTCACTGCCCGCAGGCTTTGACGGCTCGCTCAATTATTGCCTAACAAATAATTGTGCGATTGTGATGGGAACAACGGGTTTATCAGCCGAGCAAATTAAAAAAATTGATGATGCCGCGAAAAAAATTCCCGTCATTCAGGCGACGAATATGAGCGTCGGAATGAATCTTCTGTTCGAAACCGTCGGGAAGGTCGCTAAAAAACTGGGCGATGAATATGATATTGAAATCATCGAAGCTCATCACCGTTTCAAAAAAGATGCGCCAAGCGGTTCCGCGATGACACTGGCCGAAAAAATCGCAGCGGCAACGAATAAAAAAATTCCCGATTGTCTCGAAACAGGCAGAAAAGGCAAAGATGTTCTGCGAAAAAAAGGCACAATCGGAATGCAGGCAATCAGATTAGGCGATACGGTCGGCGAACATTCAGTTATGTTCGGCACTTTAGGCGAAACCGTAACCATTTCGCACAGTGCTCACAGTAGAGATACGTTTGCTGTCGGCGCTGTCAGAGCGGCAGGCTGGCTTATAGGGAAAAAACCGGGACGATATTCAATGGCTGACGTACTCGGCCTTAAATAGCCTAATTGCCCAGCAGCGCAAATGCTATTGTCGAAGCGTTAAAGAATATATGTATGAAAATCGAGCGGACTAACGAGCCGCTCTTTTCATAGGCATAACCCATCGAAACCGACAAAACAAAAATTGCCGGAAAATGCATTACCGGATGAAGTACTGCAAAAAGAGCTGAAGCGATAAAGATACTTGCCCAGGGACCATAAGCAATATTTCGCAGATAGCTTTGCAAAAGACCGCGGAAAACAAGCTCTTCAAAAATCGGCGTCAAAATCGTCGCAAAGAAAATCATCAGAAATCTTAAGCTCCACTGCTGATATTCGAGAATGACAGTCAATCCTTCGTTTCGCTCCATCTGGAAATCCGGGCCGACAAAAAATCTACCGAGATGCAGGACAATCAAAAGAGCAATAAACACCAGCGGCCAGGCTGCCGCGAAAATTGCCGCCGCCGAGGCGATATCGCGAAAGATTCCTTTGAACCGAAGACCGAAACCATACAAACCGTTTTCAAAATATTTTCGCACCGAGAAAATAATAAACACAATAACAATCATCTCAATCGCGACGAAAAATGCATAAGTGGCAAGTTTCTGCTGCCAGCCGAGCATTTCCGAAGTAATACTGTCAGCCAGATTCGAAGAAACAACATAAAGCGACAGCCAGCAGAAAATGACCACAAAAGGCAGGTAATAAGGCATAAAATTACGTCTTTGCTCTACTCTGTCGAGCGCCTTTGTCCCGAACCCAGTCATGGCAAGCCACCCGACAAGCAAAACAATGCCTGCCACATTCATAACCGATATAAAAATATAATATCCTGTCATAAAACCCGCCTTACTATTGCATAAACCGCCTGTTTGTATTAGATTATCTCTTTCTTTTCAAGGAATTAATGGCTATGGATATATTTAAAATCACAGGGCCTGTAAGGCTTGACGGCACAATTACAATCGGCGGCTCGAAAAACGCCGCTTTACCGATAATGGCAGCGACAATTCTCGCACCGGGCAAGAGCACCCTGCTCGGCATTCCGAATCTCAGCGATATAGAAGTAATGTGCAGACTGATGGAAGCTCTCGGCTGCAAAACAGAAAGTGTTAATGGGAAAATCACCATAGACTCGACAGTAATCGACAAACCTTTCGGCGATTATGAAATTGTGCGTAAGATGCGTGCCGGCATTTGCATTCTCGGCCCACTGCTCGCCCGATGCGGCAAAGCCGAAGTCTCAATGCCCGGCGGCTGCGCTATCGGATACAGGCCTGTAGATATTCATATCAGAGGCCTGCAGGAACTTGGCGCAAAAATCGAACTTAAAAACGGCTACATCGTCGCTCACTCAAACGGCGGTCTCAAAGGAGCGAATATATTTCTCGGCGGAGCATTCGGCTCAAGCGTACTTGCGACTGCGAATGTACTTTGCGCCGCGGTTCTTGCCAAAGGCAAAACCGTTATAGAATACGCCGCATGCGAGCCTGAAGTAACCGACCTTGCAAATTACCTTGTGAAAATGGGCGCAAAAATCATCGGCATCGGCTCACCTCAACTGACAATCCACGGCGTTAAAGAATTAAAACCAATAGAACACTCCGTCATACCCGACAGGATTGAGGCGGGCACTTTCCTTGCCGCCGCGGCGATAACAAAAGGCAGATTAAAACTGAAAAACTGCCGGCTCGACCATCTTATGGCGGCCGTTGACAAACTCAGAAGCATGAATGTCGCCATTGAAGAATTCTCTGACGGCTGCGAAGTTTCATCGAACGGCCACCTCGAAGCGACTGATATCACGACGCTTCCATATCCCGGATTTCCAACAGATTTGCAGGCGCAATTTATGGCTTGTCTGTGTCTGGCTAAGGGAAACAGCGTAATAACTGAAAAAATTTTTCCGGACAGATTTATGCATGTCGCCGAACTTGGGAGAATGGCCGCGAACCTCAGAAAAGAAGGGCCGCACGTTATAGTCTGCGGCGTTGAAAAACTTATTGCCGCTCCTGTTATGGCTTCCGACCTGCGGGCGTCTGCCGCTCTTGTCGTTGCCGCTCTGGCCGCTCACGGCGAAACAATCGTAAACCGCGTCTATCACATTGATAGAGGTTATGAAAGAATAGAGGAAAAGCTCAACGCCGTTGGAGCGAAAATAGAACGCCAGGCTACTTAAAACAGTGTTTTACACCAGTGCCAGAGTGACTTGAAAAAAGTTATAGCCTCATAGTCGCAAGTCGCAGCGCTGAAAACAAATTTGCCCGCCGCAAATTGCCCGAGTACATAAAAACCTGCCGCAAACTGCCCTATCGCGATTGCTGCCACTGCCGCTTGTCCCGCTGAAAACAATCCGGCGATACTAAATTGCCCCAGGGCAAAAATTATGGCGATTGAAAGCTGCCCGATGGCGATAATGCCCACCGAAAGCTGACCAATAGCAATTACGCCGATTGCTTTTCTGCCGACAGCGATAAACCCCTTTGCCCAGAGTCTTTCGCCTGTTTGAGGATTTATCCCGATTGTGATATGAACCAGCGGAAGAACACCTATTTTCAAATGGCTCGTGAATTCCCGAAACAGCATCCCGCTTTCATAGAGATATTTGCGCGTTACTCCCCACGTATTTTGAGAAATAACATAATCAGGCTGTTGATTCAGTAAATTACCCATAATCGCTGCCTCGGACTAAGCCTTTTTCTTACAAGTGCCATACAGATGACACTTGAATCAGTGTTCTGTAGGTTTTTTTAACTTTTATACCGATATTATAAGTGAAATTGGCAGCAGAGTCGAGAAAATTTGTTTCTCGAATCAGCCCGTTTGCAGACTGGACGAGCCTGTGAAACGAAACAAATGCTGCATTTTTAGCCCAGTCGGGCTGCTTAAAGGGGGCCGGCCCGACAGGTTTTTTTAACACACTAATCAACAAGCTTTTTTCTGTAAAGTTTCGAATCGAGCGATTTTACAAAGCTTGTCCAGTTGGAGTCGCCCGGCTCGCTATCAATCTTGTCGGTTACCTGATTCATTTTAGCGTCTATATTGTCAAGGTAGCTTATCAAAAACGCCTCGGCCGTCATAGGCAGTTTCGGCGAACCGAATTCATACTGGCCGTGATGAGAAAGAATTATATGTTCAAGACTTTCGAGAATCTGCCTGTCAATGGCAACGCCGGTCTTTTCGAGCGCATCCGCTTTTTTCTCGACCATTGTAACAGTCAGCACAATGTGCCCTATCAATTGGCCGCTGTCGGTATATCCGAACGCCATCCCGTACGAAAGCTCTTCGGTCTTGCCCATATCGTGCAGAAATATCCCCGCCAGCACAAGGTCACTCTGAAGCTGGGGATAAAACGGCATCATCGCCTTTGCGACATTCAGCATATTATTGGTATGTTCGAGCAGGCCGCCGATATAGCTGTGATGATTCGCGGTTCCGCCCGGTGCTGTACAGAAATTTTTCATCAGTTCTTTATCTGAAATGAATGCGTTTACGAGCGATTTCAAAAAAGGATTTTTTATTTCGGAAACAATTTTTACAGTATCATCGAACATTTGTTCGATATTTTTTTCGGTCCTCGGCAGATAATCGTTGATGTCCACCTTCTCGGCGGGCACAGTGGATATACGGTCCCCTACAATCTGCATCGCGTTCTGATAGATTTCGCTTCTGCCCCTTATATGAGCGAATCCTTCTTTCGGCAGTGAATTATAAAGTTCTTCCGTTGCCTGCCAGATTCTGCCGTTGACTCTGCCGGTCTTATCGCTGACAAACATCGCGATATACAAATCTCCCCGCGTAGTACTGCGAAGGATAGGCTGACTAATCATATAAACGTCATCGATTGTAGTGCCGGGCTGCAGTTGTTCTATAAAAATATGCGCCATATCATCTCCAAAAAAGGTGAAATTAATATAGCCGGAGTATTGCTATAAGGCAAGTAAAAGATTTGAAATAGAGTTATAGCCTATCTGGCCGGGGTCTGCTGAATCCTCGTGGTGATTTCAGCTATCTGTTCGTTAAGCTTTTTTAATGTTTCCACATTATACTGCTGTGTAGCTGAAAGGCTTTTTTGGGTCTGTAAAAGTTTTTCTCTTGTCTGCTGAAATTCTGTCTGCAAATCGGCAAAAGCCTTTTGATTTCTCTGTGCTTCCGACTGCCAGTTCATACTGTCAAGTTCGTACAGTTTTGCCTTTTGACGAGAGCTTTCATATTCACTTAGAAGATTATTAATATTTGCGTATGCCAGATTGAGTTTTTGCTGCTGCAGTTTTCTGTCCATGCTCGACCATGTATACGCCGCGATACTTATAACCAGCGCGATAGTCGCAGCTACCGAGACTATCTTCCATGCAGATGTGGTCTTCACCGCATCGGTAAATTTTCTGCCAGTTGATATTCTGAACTGGCTGATCTCCGGGGCGACCTTATTAACTCTGCTGGTCGCAGCGGCTCGACTTTCCTCCTGAGCGAAAAAATTCAAATCAGGTATGGCAACAGGTTTGGCAACAATATTTTCCTTATTTACCTGCCGCTCAGAGGGCAAAAGCGGTATCTGAGGCTGAAAGATTTTATTTACCAGTCCTGAAATCCTCTGGACCTGAGCGGCTGTATCTATCGGCTCGGGCTTATGGTCGTCATCCTGACGTGCGTTCTTGTAAACATCCAGCGGCAAATCAACTATGTATGTCCTGTCTTTATGTTTTCTAACCTGAACTACACCAAGCTTGGCGCATTCCTGCACAACGCCGGTTGATACTCCCTGACTGGTTGCATATTGCTGCACTGTAAGAAGTGATTTTTTTCTGCTGAAAATCGGCCCGCTGAACGAACTTTTTTCACTGTCTGAAGACATAGATTCTTTCCACAAAAAAGCCCTAAACTACATATATTTTCGGACTTTTTATGTAAATTCTTGAATTTAAAGGCTTAAAAACCTTTGTCGGTAAAAATTCTTCCTGCCGATTTCAAATCAAAACAAACTTTTGCAGGGCGGATATCGCTTTTGTTCCTATAAAATCGCATAATTTCGCTTAAAAACCGGGGTTTGGTATCTGAGACAAGGGAAAAAGCATCAAAAAGTCCCCTCCATATTGTGCCGATGAAAAGATAAAGGCCTTATGGGGTAAAAATTAAATTTGTGAAGACACTATGAAAGTACTTATTGCAGAAGATGATACTGCCTCAAGGATTGTCCTGAAAAACCACCTTCAAAAGTGGGGGTATCAGGTTTTTGCGGCAGAGGATGGCAACAAAGCCTGGGAAATGATTCAGACCTGCCGGCCGGAAATCGCCCTGGTAGACTGGATGATGCCCGGCATTGACGGTCTTGAACTCTGTAAAAAAATACGTTCTCATACCAAAGATAACTACCTTTATATAATTTTTCTGACATCGAAAAATGATAATCAGGATATCGTAACGGCACTGGATACCGGGGCAGATGATTTTCTAAGCAAGCCGTTCGATAAAAATATACTCTGCAGCAAAATGGCTGTCGGCGTAAGAATCGTCAACTATGAAAACGAAATGAAAATCGCCAGACAAAAGGCCGAAGAAGCCCAGATAAAACTTGAAAGGCTTAATCTTCAGCTTGAACTTACGTATAAGAAACTTGTGGACGCCGCACATTCCGCCGGAATGGCGGAAGTCGCCGTTAATGTGCTGCACAATGTCGGCAACGCGTTAAACAGCGTCAACGTATCGGCAGGCCTCATCAGTGAAAAAATTTCCAAATCAGAAATCACTAACCTCCAGAAACTATCGAATATGCTCAAGCATATTGATAATCTCGCTGATTTTTTAACGAACGACCCTCAGGGCAGACATGTTCCGGAATATCTTGCCGAGGCAAGCGAACATCTCGCCTGTCAGCGAAATGAGATTATCGAAAATTTGCGTTCGCTCATAGAAAATGTCGATCATATCAAGGATATTGTCCATACGCAGCAACTCTATACCGGAATCGAACACCAGCAGGATTATGTGTCTCTGCCCGAGCTTATCGAAAACGCAATCGAGATAAATAACGCCGGACTTGAAAGAAATAATATTGAGGTCATCCGCGAGCATGAGGATTTCGGAAAAATCCTTATCGACAAACAGCGGGTTCTCCAAATACTCGTAAGCCTTATTGACAACGCCGAATATGCACTTGCCGAAAGTCAGAATAAGCCCAGGCTGCTGAAAATTCGTGTCGTCAAACCCGGCCGTCGCAGGGTGAGAATAGAAATTTCTGACAATGGAACCGGCATAAAAGCGGAAAATTTGAACAAAATTTTCGAACGGGGCTTTACAACAAAACCATCCGGGCATGGTTTCGGACTGCATAGCTGCCTGCTTGCGGCAAAAGGTATGCAGGGCGCCATAACCGTAAAAAGTTCAGGCCAAAATCAGGGGGCAACATTTATATTCGAACTTCCCTTAAAAAAAGCTGAGGTAAAAAATGAAAAATGCAACTGAAATAAAAAACCGGAGAATTCTCGTAATCGACGACAAAGAATCCATACATGAAGACTTCAGACAGATACTTTCCGATGTTACGCACAATGATTCGCTCGACCGCGCAAGGACCGCTGTCTTCGGTAAGGAGTCAAACGATTATTCCGTCACCTTCGACGTTGATTGCGCATTTGACGGCCACGAAGGTCTTGAAAAAATCATAGAGGCCAATCGGCAGGGAAATCCCTACGCCGTGGCTTTTGTCGATATGAGGATGGATTCCAACCTGGACGGCATTGAAACGATAGAAAGGCTGTGGAAAGTTCAGCCCAAGCTTCAGATTGTTATCTGCACTGCATATTCCGACTATTCCTGGTCGGAGATTATTGACAGGCTCGGCGAAGCAGAAAGATTTTTAATCCTTAAGAAGCCTTTCGATAATATTGAAGTCCGCCAGATGGCCTGTGCCCTTACGGAAAAATGGGAACTTCTGAACAATCTCGACAGTCTCGTACAGGAAAGAACGTCTCAGATTACCGAAACACGCGACATCGCCGTCTTTGTGCTCGCTTCACTGGCCGAATCGAGGGACCCGGAAACCGGCGAACACCTCGAAAGAATAAGAAGTTACTGTCACATTCTCGCTGAAGAACTGCGAAAAAACAGTCCTTATGCCGAATGGATTGACGACAGATTTATGGAAGACCTTTATCGTTCGAGTCCTCTGCATGATATCGGCAAAATTGGAATTCCAGACAGTATCCTGCTCAAGCCGGGCACTCTCACTGATGACGAGTTTGAAATAATGAAACAACATTCTCTTATCGGCGCCGAGGCTCTCGGCAACACCATAAAAACCGCTACCGGCGCAAGTTTTCTGCAAATGGCCGCCGACATCGCCAGGTATCATCACGAAAGATTTGACGGCACCGGTTATCCTGACGGTTTAAAGAGTCAGGAAATTCCTCTTGCCGCGCGTATAGTTGCCCTTGCTGATGTTTACGATGCCCTGACCAGTTCGAGGGTTTATAAGCCGGCGTTTCGTTCGGAGATTGCTTACACGATGATTAAGGAAGAACGGGGCAAACATTTTGACCCGTTAATCGTTGACGCGTTCCTCGCCAGATATGAAGACTTTACGCAGGTACACACTCTGACAGAAGCAGAAAAAGTCGATTCCCTCGTATAACAACTAAAACAGGCGCCTTTGAAAAAAGGCGCCTGTTTCATTCACTTAGCCCCAAGGGGATTTGAAACCCTTTTGCTAACGGCAGTACACCGGACAATCTCGAACAGCAAACAGATATATGAAGAAATGTATGAAATGAAACAGGAACAGGCAGTATAATTAGCAAGCCAAGTACCCTCATCTGTTCAGCACCTGACCATTCAGAGGTCTCATCAGTATAATATATTAGTTTTTTCGATATTATATTGCTAATGTGCATTTTCCCCCCTGATGACCTGCCATGGCGTCAATAGCAGAATCCCTATATCAAAAGCAAAAGACCAGTTTTTAACATAATACAGGTCGTAAATCAATCTTTTCCTTAGAGATGTATTACCTCTAAAACCATTCACTTGTGCCCATCCTGTTATTCCTGCCTTGACTTTATGTCTTAGCATATACCTTCTATACTCTTCAGAAAATTGTTTTACAAAACAGGGGCGTTCCGGCCGGGGACCAACCAAACTCAAATCTCCTTTTAGCACATTTATAAGTTGTGGTAATTCATCAAGGCTTGTTCTCCGCAGCCACCTGCCGACTGAAGTACATCTATTATCATTTTGAATGGACCACTGCGGCCCATTTTTTTCTTCTGCATTAGTTATCATTGTACGAAATTTTATGATTTCAAATTCTTTTTGATCCAAACCCATCCGAACTTGTTTATAGAAGACCGGTCCTTTGCTTGTTAGTTTGATTAGCAATGCAATAATAATCATAGGAAATGAAAATAAAATAATTAATAGAGTTGCTATTAACGTATCAAAAATTTGTTTAAGGATAACCATATGGCCGCTCAATGGCGAATCGGCCGCAGAAAACAAAATTTGTGAACCAATAGAAAAAACTACAGGTTGGTTGATTGAAATTAAATTACCCCAATCAGGAATAATTCTTATCGTTATGCCGGCACTTTGCAGGGATTCAAGATAAGGAAACATTTTTAATGCTTCGCCGCCATCCAGCGTAAGATAAACCTCATCTACTCTATTGGATTTGACGAGATCTATAATTTTTTCAATTGGTCCATATACATCCGTCCCTAATATTTGAGTGCCGATAACTTCAGGGTCATTATCTATGAAGAAAGCACATTTCAAACCAGTCCAATTCATTTGCTGGATATCCTCTACAAGCTGTATTCCTTTTCTGCCGGCTCCTATTACAGCATAATATCTGAGATTATAGCCTCTTTTTCTAAAAAATCTTAAAATGCTCATTATAAGAAGATGTGAAAAGAAAAAACCTAAAAGCAGCATAAATACAAATACAGTCAAAAGTTTTCTTGAGTAAGGAACATCCTTTATGTAGTAAAAAAAAGCCAAAAGAAGCATCCAGCCGAGTAAAGTCGCTTTCAATACTTCAATGAATTGCTTTAAGATATTTTGAATTCGCTTAGGTTTGTAAAGTCCTCCCCATAGACAGCCTATATAACAAATACATACAACAGGAATAAGCAATAACAAATGGTTTTTGAAGGAAGGTATTCCTTTGGTGGATACAAATAGCCCGGAATAGAATCTCAGAAAATAAACAATAATCCAGCAAAAACAAATAATCGCTATATCAATAATAGAACGAAGGAACGAGAGAAAAGTTGTATGCATCCTCAACATAAAAATAAATCCATTCTGCTAAAAATAAGACCAAATACACAGGTTTATTGCTATAAACTCAATATTTTTCAATTGCCAGATTGTTTTTTACCAAAAGATTTTTAATCAGTCCAGAAAAATTTTACTTAGTCTTATTTGAGAATAATGGGGATTTTTTTGGGGGGAAGGTCATATACAAACTTAAGAATTAAGACTTTATTGCATTGTGAATGAATTTTTGAAATGCTTCTTTGTAGAGTTGTCGGCCAAACCGCAGAATGTTATTTCTGCAATTAATAGATTTAATTTTGTTTCTGTTTTGCTCAAAAAACAAAATTGCTTCTCGCAAACTCTCAGGGGTTTGTTTGTAAAAAAATATTCCGGTGGCTATATCCTGATTGGAATCGGTACTATTTAATCCAATTACAGTTTCCAGAGCACCTCCCCTGCCAAAAGCTATAACAGGTTTGCCGCAAGCTTGTGCCTCCAGTGGTACAATTCCAAAATCCTCTTCGCCAGGAAACAGCAAAGCAGTACATTTTTGCATATAATCAGCTACTTCATTATCGCTGGCATTTTCTATAAAAGATATATTGGCTGAGGCAGAACATTTAAGTTTCTGCAATTGTGGACCATTGCCAATTACCAGAAGTTTTGCGGCTAAATTGTTGAAAGCATCAATAGCTATATCTACCCGTTTATATGGAACCAATGCAGAAACGATAAGAAAATAACCCTCATCCACGTTAGACAAAGTGAAACGTTCATAATCAACCGGCGGATAAATAACAACTGAATCTCTTTTATAGGCCTGATAGATTCTATTTTGAACATATTTGCTGTTTGCTATGAAATGAGTCACTCTCGCTGCGGTATTTCTGTCATATTTTTTGAGATAGTCAAGCATAAAACCAGCAGGTATCTTCTTTATAAAATTCAAACTCTTAAGATACTCATTTCGCATCTGCCACGCATATCGCATCGGTGTATGGCAATAACATATGTGTGGTATATTTTTAGGAACTCTAACATTTTTCGCGACGCAATGACTAAAACTGATTACAAGATTATAATCAGTTAAATCAAACTGTTGTATTGCATGGCTAAAAAGAGGTAAATATCTTCTGAAACTTTTGATATTACAGGGTAATTTCTGAATATATGACGTGCGGATTCTATGCGATTCGATGGTTGTTGATACAGTTCCAGGGAAATAAATTAATGTAAAAATGTCCGCTTGCGGATATATTTCGCAAACTGCCTCAAGGCATCTTTCGCCCCCTCTCATACCTGTCAGCCAGTCACAGATTAAGGCTATCTTCATTCCTTATAACACTTTCTCTTATGATGAGAAGCTTGTTCCAGAATTTTTTGTATTTTAGCGGCTGTCTGATTCCACGAAAACCTGCCGGCTTGTTTTATACCTTGGGCCCGAAGACTTTTCCTAAGTGATAAATTTCTGACTATTTCATTTATTGCCTCGGCAATTGCGTCTGTGTTTTCCGAATTTATTAACATACAAGCGGTGCCGGCTACCTCGGGTAATGCAGTGCAATTTGAAGTAATTACCGGTGTACCGCATGCCATTGCCTCCAATACAGGCAGGCCAAAGCCTTCATATAAAGATGGAAATACAAATGCTTCTGCGCCACGGTAGTACGAAGGCATCTTTTCTTCCGATATCAGCCCCGCAAAGACAACGTCATTTGCCAATTTTTTTTCTTTAACTAAAGCTGTCGATGATGCATCTAATTCACCTGCCAGAAGCAATTTCACATCTTTTTTCACACCCGAGCACAGGAATGCATCAAGTAATCTCGACAGGTTCTTATGAGGTTTATAATTGCCGACCCAAAAAATGTACGGATAACCGGGAGTATATCTTTTGCCGTCAGGACAATATTCTTTCGATACACCATTACCGACATTGACAACTCTGTCCTCTGATACATTGCTCCACTCGATAATGCTGCGTCGCGAAAATTCCGATACAGTTACGACTTTAAAAGCCCTGTGACAGGCCGGTTTTAAAATCAGGTCATAGTAAGTCCGTTTAAATACGCCCGGATTGGAGACAAACTGTATATGATTCAAATCATGAATTGTAAAAACAAAAGGTACGCTGCTATACAAGGGCGGATTAAAGCCGGGAGTGTAAAATACAGAAGGATTAGTTTTTTTTATTAACCAGCTTATATAAAAAGGATTAAGAGGATGGAGAGGCGGAAGTTTTCCTTGTATCGGCAGAACATTCGGCAATCGTTTAATCACCTCTTCTGCAAAGCGGCCAATACCGTGAGAGCCTATCCATCTGGCGTCAAACAGAATCATTATTGTCAGACTTTTGTTTAATTATCTGAAGTTCGTAATGAATTTCCCTGGCAGGGAAAATGTGCGCAAAGAACACCTCGTAGAACTTTGTGAACTTATTTGCGAGCAACCCCAAACCGAGCCAATTTTGCAACCTAAACCATTTAAACCTTTTCCACTCCCAAAATCTTATTTCAACCTTTAGTTTGCGGAATTTCACATCGGAATAGTAGCCAAACGACTCAAAATCTCCGGTAAAATAATCAAAGCTTCTGGCTGTAAAAAAGTGTTTGTGAGTAGGGTCGGTAAAAGCATCGACGCTTGTAAAATATGGAGCGTTAATCAGAACATGAGCGTCTGGTTTTGCAATCCTGTGCACTTCTTCCATTACCCTGACGACATCATCTAAATGCTCAATGCTATGATTAATGACTATTGTATCAAACTCGTTATTTCCAAAAGGATAAGGGAATATATCTAAATTGTGAATAATGTCAGCGTTGGTATTTTTGTTAAAATCTATCCCAATAGCGCCGGGATATTTATTTTTACCGCAGCCAAGGTCAAGAATTTTATTGGTTGAATTCTTATTCATCTTCAACTATATTTCCGATGTATCTATTACGAAAGGTTTATTCTCTAATATACCTGCGCATATCAAATCAAGATATTTATTTCTGCCGGAACGGAGTTCATCTAAGTTTTTGATATTGATTCCAACAACATTGTTCCATGTTCGATTAATAGTGTAATTAAATGGGATAAATCTTCTGAAGAAATAATAATAAGCATATTTTCTTGCTTTTTCGATTAGCTCAGGAGAATTTTTCTTGAGGTTTGAAAGATTATCCAGCAGGGAAAAATATTCTGCTTTGGAATCAGCATCATACGTAAATCCTTTGCCTCTGTAAAATGCTTCTCCCCCAACAATCACCGGAATGCCTTTAATGGCAAATTCAAGGCCCACTTTTGTAGTATAAACTAAAGCCGTACTAACTAACTCACTTAAAGTATAAGTGCTTATATCACTTCGTGAATCAACAACTTTTATGTTGTCGGGTAAATCAGGGAATTTATCGCGTATTAGCGGGTAAAGCTTTTGCTGCGTTTCGACAGTACTTTTTACTTCCGCAGGATGTATGCGGATGACAAGCTGCAAGTCGGGCCGTTTAATAAAAAAGCTAATAGTTTCCATAATCCACTCTACCATACTACTAAAGGCGGTATCATGAAAAACGACCTGGCCGTCCCAGGAAAGATTTGTAAACAGGCCTACGGTTTTTTTGGATACGTTTAACCCCAATTCTTTTATTATTTTTAACTTACTCTCCAAAGGATTGGGGTGATAAGAAATAAAATCCTGAGAGCCCCATCTTCTTGAATCCAAATAGCCATCCAACATTTTTCTGTGCTGCTCTGAGAAACTCAAATTCTCCCAGTTATCGATCGACTCATCCTGCAAAGTCCTATGATAGGTATCATTATGGCTGAAAAGATAGGTATTTTTTCTGTACGCCGGCGTAAAAACAACTATATGAATACCTTGCTTCTTGGCATATTCTGCAAAAATTCCTGTCGTACAATAAATTCCATGATGCATCACTACCGAGTCAGGCCTTAATTCTTCGATGATTTTCTTGCTGATTTGGGCCATTATAATGGCGCTTTTCATATATTCCCGGCAAATACTTTTCGTAAAATTATCGTTCCCTATAGACCCCTTCAGTAAATAACGTAACACAGAAGAATAAACATGTTTGCCGATATCGACGCCGAGATATTCGAAGCCAAAGTAATCTTCAAATTTTATAGAATCAACTATTTCTTCAGCTTTGTTGATTTGATGCTGATTAATAAATTGACTAAAAAAATGATATGGCAGTTTGAAACTGCTATAGATTCTTTTAGCCGCAGTACCGCAAGCTTTACACAGCAATTCAGCATCAGATGTTGTGACAAAAGGCAAATCGCAAACAGGTAAAATCCTGTCACAAATAATCATTTCAGAATATGCGCCTCGGGAATTTAAGCTATGTGCCAAAAGACCTTCAATGACAGGAAGCATATTTGGTCTACCCTGTACTGTAAAAAAGAGCACTTTTTTATTATGACTATTATTGTTTGAATACGGCAGGTTATTTTTTTTAGAAACTATACTTTTAATCTGAGCACACAAACGCATGTCTAAAAGTTCGGCAACGTAAAACTTCGTAATTCCCTTAATGTCCATCCAGTCAAGTAATTTAATAATAGCATTTGTCATTCAGACGCCTTTTGTCTTTTGCTCAAGAGTAGTTCGGCAAATTCAAAATCAATCAAATCATCTATATCCACAGAATCGACTTTATTCATTAAATAAGGTCTGCAATCATCGCCAAAAAAAGAGTTCTTTTTCATCAAAGTTTCATATTTAAAGGCGTAAATCGCCGCTCCGTTTCTGACATAAAACGCCGGTTTTGCCTGCCTTTGAGTATATTTTTCGCTGTTGGCTATAAAGGGAACAAGTTTGCCATCTCTAATTTCCATTACCGAATATGGATTACACTGATGATGTATATGCATCACACTGACCACAGAATCGGTGCCTGTTTCAATTAAAATTTTAAGTGCCTCATCGATATGCAGGGCTTTTCTTAACGGCGAAGTTGGCTGCAATATAACAATGTAATCCGGTTTGTAATTTTCTTTCTCTTCTAAAAAACTAACAGCGTGTTTTATGACTGGTAAAGAAGGGGTATCGTCCTGAGCCAATTCTTTAGGCCTGAAAAAAGGGACTTCTATTTTATTATCTCCGGCGATTTCAGCGATTTTCTCATCATCCGTAGATATGATGATGCGATTCAAAAGTTTGCTGGCCTTTGCCGCTTCAAAAGTATATTCGACCAACGGTCTGCCGAGCAAAAGTTTGATGTTTTTGTAAGGAACAGCTTTTGAGCCGCCGCGGGCCGGTATAACAGCCAGTATTTTTGATTTCATTTTTGTTTCAATATCAATAAAAATTCTGCTTTTGAATGTTTATATTACATTTAGATAATATATCAGCTATCCTTTCTCCTGCATTTCCATTTCCATAGATGTGTTCTGAATTATATTTTCCATGTTTTATCTGTTTTTTTATCGCGTTGACAATTTGCTTACGGTCACAATCCACATCAATAACATTTTTGCCTCTCTGTCTTCCATTCTGCCTGGAGCCTATATTTACTGCGGGGGTACCAATAAAGGCGCCTTCACGTATCGCACTGCTGGTATTGCCGATGACACATTTACAGGTATCCATCAGCCTTATATATACTTCAGGAGGCAGATTTTTAAATAAATGTAAATAATTAGCATTGTTACGCTCTCTGAATGTTCTTATTCCCTTTGCTATATCTTCAGAGCCGGCGTCAACATTCGGCCAAAGCATTATAGTGGGCATCTTAAGAGTGTCTAATGCAAAGAGAGTTTCCTCGATTTGCTTCCTGCCTTGACCGTATTCTGTGGTTACAGGATGTTGCACAACCAGCAAAAAAGGCTTACTGAAACTGAATGTCTCACCGACACCTTTAAACTCTTTAAATATATTCCTGTTTAATTTATTTTTCCGTTTTAGAACACTTTTAACCAAATCTATCCTTGGGCAACCCACTACATGGACATTTTCAGGTCTTTCACCCATTTTGATAATCCTATCCGCACTTTCCTGATTTGCAGGAAAATGGATGTGTGCCAACTTTGTAACTGCATGTCTTATACTTTCATCTATCGTTCCTGAGATTTCTCCTCCCATAGTATGAGCCAGAGTAATATTCATTAATATCGCAGCTACTGCAACAGTAATTATCTCAAAACGGTCGCCGACAGTAATAACAATATCCGGTTTCAGGTTTAAAAACAATGTAGACAACTCCAGCAAGCCAAGTCCTGCAGATTTTGCCATAGTTGCCGGCGTTTCACCTTCTACAATCATATGAAAAACAGCATCTGGAATAAACCCGTCTTTTTTAATCAAATTTACCACTGAACCAAAACGGTCGAGCACGGCTGATGAGCCTACAATCAACTGATGCTCTAATCGAGGATGTTTGCCAATCGCCTCTATTACAGATTTAATGCTGCTATAATTTGCACGGTTGGCAATGACTATGCAAATCTTCTTTTTTTTCATCAACAGGTCCTTTCTTATTTCTTGCTATAAAAATACTTTAATTCAAAAACCATAAATTCTTGCCCATATTTTTTTAGCATAAAAAACTGGGTCGTTAATAAATTTTACAAACCTGCGTATAAAAGTATAAATAGAATTCATCAATTCAGCATAAAGGTGCCTAATAAAAAGCGACGGGTGTTTCATTAAATGCCGTCGATAATTCCTTTCCATTTCCATTTCAGCTTTTCTCTTCAGTTTATAAATCTGCTCGGTCGTTAAATCTGTAAAATTAATAAACACGGGATATCTATCACTTCCATACCCATCAAATATTTGAGTCAGATATTTTTCTTCGTCTTTAATCAAGGCTTTATTAACTGCTTCATTATAAAGGGCCGAGCCCGGTAAAGGAAGTATTAATGAAAATCTTCTGGCAGGATGTTTCACTTTTTGGAAAAAGTTTACTGTTTCTGCAACTGTTTCCTCCGATTCGCCCGGATAACCAAGTATCAACTGTACCTTTATATGCAAACCGGCTTTCCCGGCATCTTCCATTGCCTGGGCGGATTGTTCGGCAGTAATATGTTTATTCATATTCGCCAATATCCTGTTACTGCCGGATTCGACACCAAAGCCTACGGCCACACAACCTGCCTTTTTCATCTCACACAGCAAATCATAATCGATTGTATTAACTCGGCCCTGAGCATCCCACTTTATGTTTAAAGAACCAAGCCTTTTTGCCAATTCACAGGCTCTTCTTTTGTTAACTACAAACAATTCATCAATAAAATGAATACCTTCTACTCCATACTTTTCCTGCAGGTATTTAATCTCATCGATAATACAATCGATTGATTTTAATCTCAGGCCTTTGAAGCTTTTTGAACAGAAATTGCAATTATATGGACATCCTCTGCCGGTAAGAACTCCCATAGTTTTGAGTGTCAATCTTCGTTTGAAAATTTTGGTAGTTGGGTCATGTATATAAAATTTAGTTTTTGTATAAATATCCATTGGAAACAGATGATACGCCGGCCGCGGAAGAGTATCGAGGTCTTCAATGTATTCCCGCGGCTGATTTTCTATTATTCTGCCATTATCCCTGTAAGCTATCCCGCTTACCTTCTTCAAGTCATCTATATTGTCCAGCAACTCCACTATAGTAGTTTCACCTTCTCCGACAACACAAACATCTATTTGAGTATTTTTTAATACTATGGGGCTGCTGTATGTTGCCAATAAGCCGCCAAGAACAATCCTGGTATTAATTTGTTTTTTGAGTTCGCCGGCAAGCCATTTAACATAGGAATATTGAGTTGACATGGCGGTAATGCCAATAACGTCACAATGAATGTTTTTGATTTTTCCCAAAACCTGGTTTCTGTTCCAGCGATTAGCATAAATATCGAAGATTTCTACTTCATAACCACTGTTCAACAAAGAAGTTGCAACATAAGCGAGGCCGTAAGGGAATATGGGCTGAAAAAGCTCCTTCGTCATTCCCCTGCCCAATGGCGGCTGTATCAAAAGTACTTTTTTAATTGGCATAACAAAATGCTACAAATTTTTTAAAAGAAAGATTACTTCACTTTATAAACAACAATTTCACCATAGGTTGAATGTTCTAATTTAGGCTGAACATGAATCTCCTCTAATATTGCAGAATCAACGGAATCTAAAAAATCAGGACAACAATTAGCAATTCTCGATTTGTCAATTACAATATAATCTATACTATGGCTGCGGCCTGAATTATAATTATAGCTGCCTTCATTAGGCGTTTTTGCAAATTTAATCAAATCTTCATATTTGTCGATGTTGAGTCTATTTTGAAGCGGTACAAAATAGCCTCCTGCGTAAAAAGCTGCACGACTCATATCCGTTAAGATGTAAGAATTCTCTCCACAATTTTCTTTCATCCATTCCCCAACTTTTCTTTGCCCTATTTTATCTCTATCCTGCGGCCTGAACGTATAAGGCAATAAAGTAAGAATTACTGCCGTCAGTAAAATCCAAAATATTTTCCCCTGATTTTTTTTTACCCTTTCCCTGGCCCATACAACTTTTGTTATAATCAGATTATGTAATTCATTAAAACCAATGGCTGCCCAAAACAGACTTGCAGCGGCCAATGGCATAAGCTGTCGTTCAGAGAGATAAAACAATGAAAAAACAAGGATATGAAATAGAATAATTATGCCTATAAAAATTTCGTATCCAAGACTCCACGGAATTATTTTTCTACTCATCAGTCCGAACAACATCAGCAGAAACAAGACAGGGATATAAATACGGACAAATAAAATTGACATCTCGATCAGCATTTTTATATAACCACCTTCCAGTTTTGAATAACAAGGTATTCTTAAATAATAAGACCCTGTGTTATCTGGTGTTGTTACGTCTTCACTGCCGGTTATCGCAGTAATGATGCTTTTCTTTTTACTTAGCCGCCATTCTCCTGTTTCACCTTTGACATATAAAACATAGGGAGCAACAAAAATGAAAACTCCCATGCACATAATAGTAATTAAAATTATCTTTTTTTTATAGGTATTTTTAAACGAAGAAAACCCAGTAGAAAAAGTATAAAGAGCCATCACTATAACTATTCCCAATCCTTCCGGCCTGGCAAGATAATTCAGCCCTGATAAAAGGCCCGTAAGAAAATACATCCGCTTACTGTTGTTAGTTATCGCTTTCCAGCCCAGCCAGACTGTCATCATAAACAGAAATACATAGACAGATTGCGAAAGAACTACTACAGAATATTGTGATAAAGCCGGATAAAAGGCGGACAAAACAGCCGTGACTTCCGCAACTTTTTCACCAAATACATCTCTGGCAAGATAATAAATCGGTAAAATTGTCAGAATTCCACAGACAAACGAAACCAGCCAGCCGGCAACAACCCAATCGCGAGTTATACTATAGACCCCCGTAATTAAAAGCGGATAAAGCGGCGGATAGTCCCGTGCCAACCCTGCTTTTAAATTACCAACATAAAAATTTCTTGCCATTTCGATATAAACTGGGCCATCACCAGATATAGCAAAAACAGTAAAAAGCTGAAATAGCCTGACTATAAAAGCCGCACATAATATAAGTAATAATTTTTGTTTTCCACTTCTTATCATTTACGCCAGCATCTCCATTGTAATTTTCATATCTGCAGCTATGCTTAATTTAGCGATTCTGCCGATTATCTCTTTGTATTTGTCGGGTTTTATGCCATCCCCTGGTTTTTTAAATGCAATCATGTCGAGAGTTATTTTAGTTCCTTTAGGAATAAGGTTTTTTGTTACAATGCTTTTTTCAAATGTAACTTTCATATCCTTCAATTCCTCGGCCAATTTGTCCTTTCCAGCTTTTGATGAAATAATCTTCTCTATTTCTCTGATTTCTTTAATCAATTGCTTAAACTCGTCAGGTTCGAGGGAATGTTTGGCATCGGAACCATACATTTCCTTGGAGAGGGTAAAGTGCCTTTCAATCACTTCAGCACCCAACATTACAGCTCCTATAGAGGCCGATATCCCAAGTGAATGGTCTGAAAAACCCACGGCAAGATTGTATCTGTTTTTCATCTCAGTCAGAATATTTAATCCAGCTTTTTCAGGGGGGCAAGGATAAAAAGAAGAACATTGCAATACCGTAATATCCCTGCAGCCATCGGCTTTCAGCGTCTCTATTGCTTTATCCAATTCGGACCACGTGCTCATTCCTGAAGACAGCAAAACCGGCTTGCCGATAGACGCTACTTTCTCCAGCAAAGGAATATTAGTAACTTCACCTGATGGTATCTTATGTCTTTTCACTCCTGCATGTTCCAATAAATCCACCGCCTCCAGAGAAAAAACCGACGAGATAAACTCTATGCCGCACTCTTCCTCAGTATATCTTTTTAATTCTTTGTATTGTTTCAAATCAAAAGCGGTTCTTTCAAAATACTCTTTTCTGCTTTCATCCTTAAAATAGGATGGTGTCGGTGCGTTAGGCAGACTTTCCGCGTCAAATATATGAGTCTGGAACTTGGCTGCATCCGCACCACAATCAGCGGCTGTCTTTATAAAACGCTTTGCAAGTCCAACCGAACCCTCGTGAGAGTTGCCTATTTCAGCAATAATAAATACCTTTTCCATATCCCATACACCCTTTAAATTATTTCTTTTTAACTGCCACAAGGTATTTTGTGTAATATTTTTTATCCCGGTTCTTAGAAAATTTATCGAATACGGTTTTTAGATGAAGCCTAAAATACAGAATATTGAGCAGCTTGTATAAAATTTTCTTAAGTATCCTTATCCATCTATTACCATTATTTCTCCAGTGCAGAATAAACCTGTTATCATATAAGTCGTGAAGTTCTATTTCTATTACCTTACAGTTAAGACTCTCAAAAAACTCTATTATTTCCTCTCTTGTTAATGCCGATTTATAAGGATACTGCCCGCATTTTAGGTTACTTGCTTCAATATGGCTACGATTAACAATATCTGCAATCAATATACCGTCTTTTTTCAAGGCTGATACAAGCTCTTTTAATATCTGCCTAAATTCATCGAATGCAAAAAGAGTATGCAGGCAGGTAATAAGGCCAAACCTTTCATTAAAAGGCATATTAAACAAATCCCCTTCAATGGTTTTCCTGCCTTTTGAGTTATTATAACTGACAAAAGCAGGACTCTTGTCGAATCCAAGCATATTTCTGCAGCTCAGTTCATCCATCAATCTGCCTGAACCTATCGGAGCATCCAGCCATTCCATATCGTATTTAAGATACTTTCTAATAAATTCTATCTGTTGGTAATGTTTTATGTTCTTTTCAAAGTTTTTGTAAAATTTATTGTGATATGAAATTAGTTTTTTTTCATTAAATCCGGTGATCCATGAATCGGTATAATCTTTATTCATATGAATTAAAACCCTTTCTTCTGCTGCCTTTTTTCAGCGGCCATCCTGCATAACAAGCTCAGATATTCGTTCACAAGCTTTACCGTCTAAAACCATATACCTTTTTTTCGCCGCCTGGTACTGTTGGTAAACTTTATTACTTAATCCGTTTTCTGCGATATCCTTAACTTTCTCAGCCAGGATTTCAGGGGTATCCACCTTTATGATTCCTTCCCTGTTTCGAAAATAATGCCAGCCCTGCTGATTGTTGAAATCGTAACTGATAACAGACTTGTCAAGAGTGATCGCCCACATCATAGTGCTCGATATTTGGGAGATATACAGGTCGCAAACAGCGATCAATTTATACAAATCACATTCATGAATAATAATCACATGAGGAAATTTTTCTTTAACAAATTCATAATACCCCAACACGTCACGCGGATGAAGTTTCAAGACTATCTGTACATCGGGATGATATCGCGAAAGTATCTCAAGTACTGTGCATATATCCTGTTTATCTTTTTCCTCCGGCACTAATTTAAAATAAACAACCGCCTCCCTCGCTACTATCCATAGCGGCATGGTACCATCAAGACCGAAACCTTCCAGCGTTGTTCGCTTAAACTCCGGACTTTTAGTTTTAAGCGATAGTTTGTATAAGTAATCATGTTCAGGATGTCCCGTTAAAACCAGCTTGTCTGCAGAAACCCCCTGCTCACAAAACATAGCCATATAATACTCACCCATCACAGCAAAAAATTTCGCGTCACCGGTACCGTAAGTTCCGGCATATTTTATCCTCAGCGTCTTTTTAACAAGCCAACTCATAAAACCTTTAAGATAATTCCATGCCATCGCTACAAGGCCTTTCTTGCTGCTCCTATTAGAGTAATACCCATTTCCCCCAGGCATTGTTTGCGCCCATTGCAAAACAATTGTATTGATATTTTTTCTGTTTAATATAGATATTAAGGCATACTCCAGCCTGTTACTCTCAACAACGCATACCATTGCCTGCACAGGTGACAAGCGATTCACCAACCTGGCAGCATAAATCAAATCGATGACAAGCTTAACGGCCTTATTGATTATTGATATTCTTGTGAACGATTTAATTTTATATATTGTAAAATCAATTCCTTGTTCTTTCAGCGTTTGCTGTATCCCCATGTTATCTTCAAAATATATAATAAAATAAGGAATGCCTAACATATTGCTCCTGACGTATTGAGCAAGGAGCAAAAGCGTTTCGAATGACCCTTTGTAGTGAGGAACAAATATTATTCGTTTTTCCATTTATTTTTCGATTTCACGTCCCTGGCGATTCCATCAACTGGTTTTAATCGTCCAAAATATTTTTATCCCTTTATTAAACACTCCCCTCAGATATTTTTTCTCTCTGAGATAGCCATGGATTGTCAAAATGACTATCAGGACAAAAAACACGGTCATGGGAATATCCGTATTAAAAAATACTTTCAAAACAACCAACAGGTGAAATATTAAAACATAAGGCCACGTAATTTTCTCTATAAAGGGTTCAGGACACAATTTTCTTTTCAGTAAAAAATTTATAAAAAAATAAACAAATGTTCCCGCCCATATTGCAACAACACCTCCCTTGGCGCCATATAGCTTAACCAGAATGACACAAAGAAAAATAGACAAAATACCATGAATTAAAGTAGCAAAAAATATGTATTTGGTTTTTTGATAGTATACCAGCACCAACGGAGTTCCTGCAAAAGTTGCCCTCACGAACACTACACACAAAATCAGCAGAAGCAGCGGATATGAATTCCCAAAAACGCCATGCGTAAATAATATGATTAGTTGCCGACCAAACACAAATAGCACACTCGAAAGTAAAAAAGTAACATAAAACCAGAAGAATAAAACTCTTCTTAAATTAGATATTAAGAGTCCCCTCTCGGATAATTGTTTATATATAAATGGTTCATAACTCTTGTCATAGTTTGCAGTTATACCAGCGAACATACTGTCAAATCTCTTGGGGAAATCATATAAGGCCAGTTGGCCGGCACCAAATAATTTGGCAACATAAAACGTATCTACCTGCTTGCGTATCTGGTTAAATATTGACCTTAAAAAAATAGGGCCTCCTACCTCATAGGCCAATTTAAAATACTCATACCTGAACCTAAATTCAATCGAAGAAAACATTACCATTATTTGTATAAGGCTTACAACAATAAAAACGGCAACATTACCAAGAATAACATATTTATAACTGCCGGTTAATATCACAGCCAAAATAGTAACCCCGGCAGTTAAAATTATATTAATAATCTGAATAATCGAACTCAGCTTCGCTTTTTGTTCAATAATCACCCAACTCATAAATACTCCCGTAGGAATGCCAAATAGAACCTTTAGAATCAATACCCAATAAAGGCTTTTAATCGCTTCCCAGTTTCCACCTACGAGGATTGGAAAAATTCTGTTATAGAAGGCAGTAACAATTATGACTGCTAAAAAATTCATCAGGGCCGATATTGCTAATAAATTGAACAGCAGTTCTCTCTGCTGTTTCCTGCTGAATTTAAACCATGTGGAATTTATTATATAACCTGCACCGAACTCAACCAAAATAGTAAATGGAACCGAACATAATGTAAATAATGTTATATAACCAAAATCCTCCGTAGTTAAATACAGAGTTGTAATCGGCATAGTTAAAAAGAAAATACATTTAGCCAGAATGTCGGGCAGAGAATATATGATGAAATTTTTTGCAACTCGTTTTTCCATAAATATCTTAATCTATTTACAGGTTAAGTCTTTCTAAAAAAACATGTGAAATAAAGAAAAAGGAACCCCCTTAATCTGAAACAGTCCTTACTTTGTTTTTCTGCAATTAGTTCCGTTGACAACCGAGGATATAATTGCGTCAGCCAAATTATTCACCAGCCGCTCATAACTTTTCTCAGATTTTGTAGCAAAGTAATCACTGTTTGAGGAAACAATAAATTTATGCTGAGAATATGATAAAAACTTTAATAAATCCATTTCCACATCCGATTTTGTCTTCCTCAATATTTGTTCGATCGCCTGCTTGCAGATTTCAACCGAATTAACAAAATAACAACTGCGGCATTCCTTATACCATGGACCGCCAAAAACAACACACCCCTTGCCGGATAAGATACTTTCCCAGCCTGCACTGCCGGTTAGGGTCGCAGTAACCTGTGCATTTTTTATCAGCTCTTTTGTATCCTGTTCAATGTCTATTATTACGACTTTTGGGATGGCTTTGATTGTTTCATAGTATTCCTTATTTCTGTAATGTAAGCAATTTATTCGCGGACTTTTTAACTGCCTTGGATGCTCTTTGACATAAATCTTCCAGTCGGCCTGGGTTGATCTCGAAAGTATTTGCAAAGCCAGAAGCTGATTTTCAAAGACTCCTCCTAAAGGTATAGAAGACCTTTCCGGCTGAAAATGCAACGGGAAAAATACGTATTTATCTTCAAGGTCGGCTTTTCGGGATAACTTTGTGTAATACTTATATAAATTTTTGTCTCGTACTCTCTTGATTTTTGCTATAAGTTTAAAAAACAAATTCCTTACAGGAAAATTCAAGGAAAAAGCTGTGGAGAATTGTTGCTCAAAATAATTTCCCACCGTCAATATTTTTTTAAGAAAATTCAGGTTGTTTTTTACTGACGCCAAAAACCTTTTTGTTAATTTTCCCGAAGACATCTCCTGTAAACCGGGGGCAAAAGGCTGTTTGATCCAGTAACTCGTTTTAAAAACCTTTTCATAAAGATCCCCATTAAGAAGTGCCACAATTTCATCTTTTGTTTTATCTTTCAGG
The DNA here is from genome assembly GCA_041652575.1 of Phycisphaerae bacterium. NCBI lineage: Bacteria > Pseudomonadati > Planctomycetota > Phycisphaerae > Phycisphaerae bacterium. Next base: position 77,981 of record JBAZHC010000004.1, read on the forward strand.
TAATCAGAAGGAACTTTTTCTGTTTTAGTGTAATCTTCTACAAGAAACACCGTGTCGTCTATACCGGTTCTTTCCAGACAATAGGTTTTTATTCCCAGACTTCCCGCTACGAAATACAAGACAATGTCCCACCCCATATGCGGTGTCGACACAAAAAAAATACAATCAATTTGGTGCATCTTAAAAAAAGTATGCCAGTATAATAATATGTCATAGTATATAATTTTTCTTTTCCGGACACTGATATTGAAAAAAGCTAATCTGTCCGAGTTCGAGAGAAATATATTTTCACACTCCCCGAATTGTTCAATCATTGCCGCAGAAAGTGCGTATGGTGAGCTTATATTGGCCTGTGCATAATATTCAGGGCACATCAAATCCATATAATTAAGTACAGGGGTGCCCTCGAAATCCTCCTTGTTGATGCCCAGACCTATTATAAAGTCTATATGGAGGTTTTTAGTCCTTAGCTGTTTGGCTACTTGTAAAAGAAAAGTATCAGTAATGTTTACAAGCATTATTCCCATTTTTATCCTTTTTTTAACTTTTCTATCAGCTTATCAACTATAAATTCTTCTGTTTTTCGCATCGATTCATACGTTGCGCCACCGATATGCGGCGTCAAAATCAGATGCTTATCTTCGGCAAGTTTAAGAAGTACCTGCAGATTATTATCTGAGTTTTCGCTTTCAATAACATCAAGAGCTACTCCTTTGAAAAAGTTCTTTTTTATCTTCTCAATAAGGTATTTTTCGTCAACAAGTTCGCCTCGGGAGATATTGACAAAGTATTTACCTTTCAACAAATCAATATATCTTTTGCCCAAAAATTGCCTGTTACTTTCTGAATATGATGCCGCCAGGACAACAATATTAACCAAAGCAAGCATTTGGTCCAGAGCATCTATCCTTTGAGCATGCTCTGTTTTCAGGATAGACGGCTTGGTATCATAAAAATACACCTTCGCTCCAAAACAATGAAACCAATTTGCCAGGATATTCCCAATACGTCCAAAACCTATAATGCCTACAATATTGCCAAATAACTCTTCACCTTTGTATTTATCCCTGTTCCATTCAGACCTGCCGGAGGTTAAAAAGGCATATTTGTATCTTCGCAAAAGCGCCAGCACCAGCCCAAATGCATGTTCGGGAGTCGCTCTTATTTGAGACAGAAAAGCATCTTCTCCTTTTAGAGAAACAACAATTATATTTCTCTTAAGCACGGAATTCATATCGATGTGATTAAAACCTGTTGTGGGCGTACAAAGATATTGCAGTTTTTCGGTTTTGCTCAAAAAGTTATTATTAATATGATGCCCCAGACGAATAAAAAGAATCTCCTTATCGTGTAAAAACGTGTCCAGATTGCCGCCGTCAAAACAGCTCACATTGCCGATGTTTTTAAGCTTATTAACGGCTTTCTGCGAAAAATCTGACGGTTCAAGAATTCCTATTTGCACAATATATTCCTTGCAGTCTCCAGGTCTTCATATGAATCAATATTTACCGACCTGGACTTAGGCATTTCATAAAGCAGCGGAAGATCGCTAATCAGTTTTTTCATTTTTCTGACAAATTCGGCAGTTGCAATATAAATCGCGCCATTTCTCACATAGATATTATTTTGGTCCTGCCGTCTAATTGCCTTGTTATGGTCTTTATTTAATGCGATTCCAAAGTTATTCCGGCAATGATACATAATCAGGTCGCTTAGTTTTTCTTCTTTGTAAGCCGATATCAATGTGTCACAGGAATGATTGCTGAAAAGCTTAACGGAATTTTTCATATCCTCATATGTCCTCAGAGGAGCTGTCGGCTGTAAAATCAAAACCGTATCGAATACAATCCCCTGCTGCTGGTAGAAATCAAGTGCATGCAAAACATACTCTACAGACGGCGATTTATCCCCGGCTAATTCTTTGGGACGCAAAAACGGCACTTTAACCCCTGATTTTTGTGCAATACCTGCGATTTCAGCACAGTCAGTAGATACGATAACTTCCGATATGATATTGTCGCGAAGAACTTCAAGGGCGGGCTTAATGGTATAATCTAAAAGCGGACGGCCGCAAAGGTCGATAATGTTTTTCTTTTCGATTCCTTTTGAGCCGCCTCGAGCAGGAATAATCGCCAGTATTTTCATTACTATTTATATCCCCAGACAATAAAGGCCTGTCCATACCCTTCATCACAAAGCCAGGGATGTTTGCCGGTCTTATGGCCGTTTTCTGTCAGCATCTTCTGCAATTGTTTAACTAAAGCTTTTTCGCTTTCTTCCGGCATCAGCGTAAACGGAAACTTTATGGAATGAGAAATCATCGGCAAGGGATAGACACCGCTCGATTGAATATTTTTCAATTTGTATTTTTTTAAAATAGGCAAATAACTCTCAGTACCAGCATCTGAACGATAAACATCTTCCTTTGCTATGGCGGAATTTTCGAAATTCTCAGCATAACCTTTCAAAATGTCGTTTATCCACTCATAATCTTTTTGAATATTGTCTGAATAGTTTGGTACGACGTACCCCAAAAACAAACCTCCATCAGCCAGTACGCGAATCTGCTCTTTAATTGAAATCTCAATATCCCTGAGGTGTTCCAATAAACCTATGGAGAAAACAACGTCAAAGGATGCATCTTTGAAAGGCAAGGCATTAACATCGCCGACCATGAATTCTGCCTTTAGATTATTAGCTCTAAAGATTTCCTGTGCGATATTAATGACACTCTCAGAAATATCCAGCAGCGTACAATCATAATCTGCATCACTAAAATAACATGAAAGACTGCCCCTGCCGCAGCCGACTTCCAGCACTCGCCTGCCCCGATTGAAGCGGGAGTCCTTCATTAATTCTCCTAAAAGGCTCCAGTGGTTTCTGAAAGCTAACTGAACCTGATTGAGTATTTCACCTTTCGTCCAATGGGTGTAATACGATTCCTTTCTCTGCTGCCAATTTCTCTCGAATGGATTAATTTCGCTGTGTTTATGGTTTTTCATTGCAGTTTATTGTTTTATAATTCAGAGTGTTTTGCAGTTTTTGCTGCACCGCTCCCCGTTTTTTTCATTGTTTTTTTCGAACTTTGCCAGTACTCTAAGTCTCAGCCCTAAATTATATTGTAATATCAAATCTTCAACTTCGCCGCTTTCCAAAAAATGTCTGATTTCTTCCGGTATATACTTTGTACCGTCAATACTTTCATAAGGGTCAAGCCATTGAATTTGCCTTTTTATATTAGTAAGTCCGGTTAACACCGTATCCAGATGGATAATTTCGAAGCCGTTGTCCTGAAACAGGCTGTGAAGTGTTTTCCCTGAAAAATATAACAGATGGTTTCTTCCATCAAAACTTACACTTTTGCTCTGCAGGAACATACAATACAAGGAATAAGCGTTCGGAACTATAGCCAGAACGTATGAAGTGTCTTTTGAGTGGTCTTTCATGTCTTTTAAAATCGTCAACGGGTCGGATAAATGCTCAAGAACACCAAATAAGGTAAAAACATCGAATTTTTGATTTTCGTCGAGTTCGCTTAATAATTTCTGTTCGACATCCAGATTTTTCTGAGTTGCATAATAGCAGGCTTTGGAGTTTAATTCGACACCCTTTACGGACCATTCCGGCTGATGCTTCTTCGAAATCTCCAAAAAATGCCCGGATGAACACCCTATATCAATTAAATTCAGGGTTGGCTTGTCAATATACTTTTTCAACAACTGAATTTGTTCTGCATAATAACCTTTTTTCCACGCCTGCTCCTTTGCCGACTCCTGTATTTCAACCCATAAGTTATTCGCTCTGGAATCGTCATAGCGTTCCCTCGAAGATTCCGGAACAACCTGAGGATTAACAAAAATCATCCCACAGTTTTCACACCTTACAAAAGTGAACCCTCTTTTCACAAACAATTCTCTTTGTTTCCCAACTGGCGATTTACACAAAGGACAATCGATAATTTTTGAATATTTTGCATTTAACATCCCTGTCCTTGAGTCCGTCAATTCAGCCAACTCTTCCTCAAGTATCTGAAAATATAGTTCTCTCAGTTCCAAATCCATAAGTTTTAATCTTTTGGTATATTAATTTTATTCAGGTCTATTTTTAGATTAGTATGTCAATATTTTGTTATTATCAATTTTAATCGTCGCTATTTTCTCCACTATTCTTTGGCCAGCGTTGCCATCGCCAAATAATTTATTCGGAGAGTATCTGCCGTGTTTCAACTGATTCGCAACAGCATTGGCAATTTCATTGCTATCATAGTTAGCGAAAACTACATTTTTCCCACACTCTCTGCCCTGCTGTCTGTCTCCAATTATAACAACCGGCGTTCCCAAAAATGCGCCTTCCCTTATGAAGGACGACGAATTTCCAACGCAGCAAACTGCATTATTTAATACAGCGGCATAATGTTCAGGCGAAAACCCTCTAAAGTAGTGAAAATCCTCTTCCTTGTTAGCTTCCCTAAATACTCTGATGCCCTTTGAAACATCATCTGTACCCGCATCGACATTGGGCCAAAGTACGACTTTTTTAATATTTTTAAATTTCCCCAAAGCCTCTAATGTCTGACTTATCTGTTTGAATCCCTGCCCGTAACTGGTTGTTACAGGATGCTGTACAATAAGAATATAAGGTTCCGACCAATCTATCGTTTTGCCTGTACCGCCATAACTCTTCATTATATCGTTGCTGATACTCAGGTTTTCATTTGCCAATAAGTCCATAGCCGGACAGCCGTAGTTGAATATGCGGTCCGGGTTTTCCCCCATTTTAATTATTCTTTCTCTGGCTTTTTCTGTCGCGACAAAATGAATGTCTGACAATTTTGTGATTGCATGCCTGACCCGCTCATCAATGTTGCCCGTTACTTCGCCGCCCTGGATATGCACAAGTGTAATATTAAGATATGCCGCAGCAACCGCCGTAGCCATTGTTTCAAACCTGTCTGCTACGGTTATTACCATGTCCGGCTGCAAATCCTCAAAAGCAGTAGATAATTCCACAATGCCATAGCCTGTCGACTTTGCCTGTGTAGCTAATGTTTCACCTTCAAGAACATAATAGATTTTCCTGACAGGTTTGAATCCGTCTTTTAGTATAATTTCTACTGCTTTGCCGAATCTATAAAGTAAAGTAGATGCTCCGACAATAAGCTGCAGTTCCAAACGAGTGTCTTTTTCAATAGCCATTAGGACAGACTTTACCCTGCCATAATTCGCCCTGCTTGCCACTACCACACATATTTTTCTTTTTTTCATTCAAATAAACCTAATTTATCTATTGCTTCTCTGTACTCTTTCCATTGGCCGATATCTACGTATGATTTCTCAGATACAGGATATACTCCTACATTTTTTTTACTATCCAAAAGAACTGCGACAAGATCTGTCATATCGAAATTCTTATCTTTGGGAATGAATTCCAGAACCTTTGATGACATAACATACATTCCGGTATTCACAGTAAAATCAAATTCCGGTTTTTCCTTAATGTGCTTAATCTTGCCCTCTTTTTCAAAATTAATGACGCCATAAGGAATTTGGTGATGATATATTGCACCAACAACAGTCAAAAGATTTCTACTGTCATTGTGAAATCTAAGTAAATCTGAGTAATCTGCTTTCACTATCACGTCACAGTTGGAGACTATAAAAGTATCCCCTATTGTTAAAGGCAGAAGTTTAAGACCGCCTGCAGTACCAAGAAACTGTTCTTCCCAGATGTAATCTACATCGAAATCGTTCTGTGCACTTTCAAGATAAACCTTTATCATCTCGCCTTTATGATTCAGTGTCACATAAAAGTGATTTACGCCGTATCGGTTGAATCTGTCTATTATTATTCTTATGGCCGGTTTCTCGCCTATGGGCATAAGCGGCTTGGGCAGTATTTTCGTAAAAGGCTCCAATCTCGTACCCTTGCCTCCCGCCATTATCACTACCGGCACATCTATCTTTTTAATGTGTTTCGACTCGTCCTCAAAGAGGTCTCTCCAGAAAAGCAAATCTACAATATAATTATTTTCGTCCAAAACAGGGATTACTTCGATTGTCTTTTCCAGCATAGTTTTCCTGGCCTGTTCCAGAGTATATTTGCCTTTTTTAAATACTACCGGCGAGCGATTGCAGCATATCTCAATCTTTTGCGTCAGGTCTCCATCCTTCAATATTTGGCGTCTTATGTCGCCATCTGTAATAACGCCTTCCAATTTGTCTTCTTTGTCGCAGACAAATAAAATAGCCAGACCGGCCTGGTCTATTTTTTTCAGTGCCGATTTAATACTCGCATCTGATGATATTTTAACCTTTAAGAGAATTTCTTTTTTTTGCTGATTATCCCTGGAAATCATTTGCCTAACAATCCTGTCTTACAATAAAATATAATATCCAAATAAAAACTTTATAATGACTTTCCCGCCTTTTTTTCCATAAATATTAATTCCGCCAGCTTAAAATCAACAATATCATCTATATCAATGGAACGGTCTTTAGGCATAATATAACCCAACGTCTTTTCAGGCAGAAAGATTTTACTTTGCAATAATACATCCGTCCTGCAAATATATATCGCTCCATTTAATTTATAAACAGCCGGCTCATCCTGCCTTCGATGATATTCTTTCCCGTGCGTTATGAAATTATTAATAAATCCCTGGTTCGTTAACATCTTCATGCTGTATGGATTTTCCGAAACTTCAGCAACACTCACTACTGCATTGGCGGATTTATTCGCCAATAACATTTCAAAAGCCGCATCGATATCTGCAGAAGTTCTGAGTGGAGAAGTCGGCTGAAGTAAAACTACAAAATCGGGCAGATTTTTCTCTGTCTGTTCAAGTTGCTTAAGCAGATTTATCACAACGTCAATACTTGGAGTATCATCCTGTGCAAGCGATTCAGGTCTTAAAAACGGCACACGTCCCCCAAATTTTTCTGCAACAGCGGCAATTTCCCTGGCATCGGTCGACACCACAATATCATCTATATAACTGCTTCCTTTTGCCTGCTCCACTGTCCAACCAATTAAAGGCTTGCCTCCGAAAGATTTGATGTTTTTCCCAGGCAGTCCCTTGCTGCCGCCCCTGGCAGTAATTATCGATATCACTTTCATAGCTTTATACCTAACTGCTTACAACCCTCGGTAATTATATAATATTATGGAACTTCTTTTTAATAAGATTGCTCAAGTCAATATTTTTAATCTTATCTTTTATACTCTTAGCCGCGTTACCATCCCCCTCATAAGGATTTTTTACCTTTTTAAGCAGTGATTGAAACTCCCGTGAATACAATCTCTCAAAGGCTTTTAAGATAGTTCTCTGTTTGCATTGACAGTCAATTACACTTTCAGCTCTTACGCGTCCCTTCTGTCTGTCGCCTATATTAATTGTTCCAACATTTAAACTTGGTGCTTCTACAATTCCACTCGATGAATTACCTACAACTGCATCTGCATACCGCATCAAAGAAAGATATCTCTGGCCGCCTAATGACGTAAATGCTGCTGCCTTAGAACTATTTTTCGAAATGTATTTATCAATCATTTTATTAATCAATCTTCCACCCGGGTCGGCATTTGACTTCGTGAAAATTATGCCCGTATCTTCTAATCTATCCAAAACATTAAGCAGGACTTGAAAGTGTTTTTCTGATGTGTTATTTTCCAATGTTACCGGATGAAAAGTAACTAACAGGTTATGCTTCTTGAACTTAAACCTTAGTTCTCTTTCTAATACATTCATGGACAACATCTCCATTCTCTTTATATTTTCAACTCCTAATGCTCCAACATTGAATACCCTGCCAGGCGATTCGCCAAGCTGAATTACTCTCTTTCTATATTCTTTTGTAGATGCAAAATGAAGATGGCTCATCTTGGTAATACAATGCCTCATAGCATCATCAAACGCGCCTTCCGTTATTTCTCCGCCATGAATATGGGCTACAGGAATTCTGCTGACAAGTGCTGCTGCAACAGCGCCGAAAATCTCGAATCTGTCACCAAGCACAACAATAATAACTGGTTTCAGCCTTTCATAAGCCTTTGCAAAACCTGTTATCGCCAACCCCATCGATTTTGAAATCCCGACCGGCGTATCAACCTTAGAAAGAATTTTTATCTTTTTATCAATAGCAAATCCATCTGCTTCTATTGCCTTATAGGTTGACCCGAACTCAAGAGATAAGTGCATACCCGTTACTATCAACTGAAGCCGCAACTCAGTGTCTTTTTCAATCTCTTTCATCAAGGGTCTTAAAAGACTGTATTCTGCCCTTGAGCCGGTAATAACACAAACTTTTCTCATTACGGTTCTATCAGTTCGTCCTTTTTAAAAAACTTTTTTGCAGTTTTACCTATCACACTGTCCCATTTCATTGGAGACATTCCCGCCGCAGGTCTCTTGGCAGCGAGGTTTCTTTCTGTGAACATTTCCTTTGGCTTTATATCTTTTGCTGCAACTATACTTTTTCTTGCTATCGGCTTATTTTTCAACTCTGATGGAGATGGTTTTTTGACACCATCCCCCAACGCTTTTTCAATATTTCTTATCGCACTTACCATTATTTTCAATTCATCCGGCTCTAAAGATGCTTTATGGTCAGGGCCATTCATATTTCTATCAAGCGTAAAATGCTTTTCAATAACAGTTGCGCCAAGCGCAACTGCTGCTATTGGAACTTCTATTCCGGGGGTGTGGTCCGAATATCCGACTTTGACTTTCAGCTTTTCCTTTATAGTAAGCATCGCGAGAAGATTTACATCCTCAAAAGGAGTCGGGTATTCAGTATTACAATGCAGAATAGTTATATTTTCTTTTTTTGTGCCCCCTTTTATTAAAACACTTAGTGCTTCTTTAATTTCCCTTAGATCTGCCATGCCCGTTGAAAGTATTATTTTCTTTTTTAGGACTGCTATTTTTCTCAAAAAAGGAAGGTTTGTAATCTCTCCTGATGGAATTTTGAATATTTCGAGCCTTAATTTATTAAGCAAATCTATACTCTTCAAATCAAAGGGAGAAGACATAAAAATTATTTTCTTTTTTTTACAATATTTGATGAGTTTTTTATGTGCATTCTCATCTAATTCCAGTTTTTTTATCATATCGAACTGTGATTCAGAATTTCCGGTTGTTTTTTTCTGGTACTTTGCCTTGGGGGCAAATTTGCTTACAAAACTTTCTGCTTTGAAAGTCTGGAATTTTACAGCATCAGCACCGGCATCTGCAGCCGCATTTATCATTTTTCTGGCTATCTCAACACAGCCATTATGATTAACACCGGCCTCTGCTATGACAAAAACTTTATGCATAGTTACAATCTTCTTGCCGTATTTCCGACGTAAGTTCCACGCTTCGTAATTGATTTTACAACAATGGCGCCCGCACCTATTACTACTCCCCCTGTTATTTGAATGTTATTTGCTATTACACTGTTACCGCCAACAAATGTTCCTTCCTCTATAGTACAATTACCGCCTACAACGCTTCCCACTGAAATATGACAATGATCGTTTACTATGGAATCGTGCTCTATAATTGCTCCCGTATTAATTATACAATTTTTCCTAATGGCCGCTCCGGCATTTAGAAATGCCTTATGCATAATAATCGTTCCTTCGCCAATAAAACTGTTTTTTGAAACATAAGCAAAAGGAGATACGACAACAGGTAATTCTATTTTTAACTTTTTAAGATATTTAAACATATCTCTTCTTTTATCGGGATTCTTTATCTGCCCGATCGTAATAAGAAAATATTTTTGTTCTTTTGACAATAAAGGCAGGTCTTTATCGCAAGCAATAATTTTGTATCCCGAAATTTTCTCGCCTAATTTTTGCTGTACGTCAACGATTCCCGCTATCTCAAATTTATCTTCCGCTTCAATAACATCAATACACGACCTGCAATGCCCTCCGCCGCCTATTAGTATAATCTTTCTCTTCTTCATATTTGATATGTTTTAAATTAACTCTCTTAATATTTTACAGACGTAATATATGTCATCCTCTGAATTCAGTGTCGAACTCGGAAAGCAGAGTCCCCTTTCATATATACTGTACGCATTTTCATAATCACTGTTCCTGTATGTCTTGTAGGGAGGGAATTCAACAACCGGCATAAATATTCTTCTCGTAGGAATGCTTTTGTCCGTTAGTTTCTTTTGCAGCTCAGTTATATTTATATCATCCTTAAAAATAACACATGTAAGCCAACAGGAACTTTCAGCGCCTTCATATTCTCCCTGAAAAACAATGCCATCAATATCTTCCAACTCCTGGCGGTATATGCGATTGAATTCCTTCTTTTGAGCCAAAAAACCGTTCAATCTTTCCATTTGGCCCAGCCCCAATGATGCCGCTATATTGGTCATCCTGTAGTTAAATCCAACCTCAGGGTGATAGTACCCCTTTGATTCCTGTCTCGCCTGGTTTACCAGAAATTTTATATGGTCCAGCTTTTTAATATCCCTGCCGGTTACCATTCCGCCCCCGCCGGTGGTGATTAACTTATTCCCATTAAAACTAAAACAGCCAAAATCCCCAAAAGTACCGGTCTGTCGTCCTTTGTAAATTGCACCCAGGCTCTCTGTCGCGTCTTCAATGACATGCAAATTGTACCTGTCGGCAATATCACATATTTCATCCATATTACACGGATTACCATAAAGATGAACAGGAATGATAGCTTTTGTTTTCGGCGTTATAGCTTTTTTTACAGCATTTAAGTCAATAGTCCATGTTACAGGGTCAACGTCAACAATTACAGGTTTTGCGCCTACATACAGTACAGGGTTGACGGTGGCGACAAAGGTAAGAGCCGGCACAATTACTTCGTCATCTTTCCCAATATTCAGTTCGTAAAGTGCTATGTGCAAAGCTGCCGTACCGCTTTGAGTTGAAACGGCTTTTTCTACATTCAGATATTCGGCAAATTTGTTTTCAAACTCTGAAACGAAAGGCCCTACAGTAGAAACAAAACCGCTATCAATAACTTTGGCAATATATTGTTTTTCTATATCGCTTAAGTTGGGAGCATCCAAAAATATGGATTTAGACATTGTATATGTTTGCCTTATACAATCGCAGATTTTCTTCATTTCTAAACCAGTCGATGGTTTCCTTTAAACCTCTTGGAAGGTCGTATTCAGGGTTCCAATTAGTTGTTTTCTTTATTTTTTCATTACTGCCTAACAGCCTTTTGACTTCGCTGTTATCAGGCCGTATTCTATCCGGTTCACTAATTATCTTCGCCTTTGGATTTATCATATCAACTATTTTCTGGGCCAACTCTCCGATGGATATTTCGCTCTGAGTCGCTATATTTACTTCCTCTCCGATAGTTTTTTCTGAGCTGGCTGCTTCTATAAAACCATTTACGGTATCTTTCACAAACAACAAATCTCTCGTTGGAGAAAGTCCGCCAAGTTTTATTTCTTTTGCACCAGATAAAAGCTGAGTGATAATTGCAGGAATGATTGCCCTTGCTGATTGCCGCGGCCCATATGTATTAAAAGGCCTTACAATCTTTACGGGCAGGTGAAATGACCTGTAATAGCTGATTGCCAACATGTCGGCCGCTGCTTTTGAAGCTGCATACGGCGATTGGGTAACTTTCGGATGAATTTCATCAATTGGAACATACTGAGCTGTACCGTAAGTTTCACTCGTAGATGTGATTATAACATTTTTTAACTGACATTCCCGAGAGGCCTGAAGGATATTATATGAACCGAGGATATTAGTTTCAATATAAGCAATGGGGGATATATATGAATAGGGAATACCGATTAGGGCAGCAAGATGAAAAACACTATCGCATCCTCTAACAGCTTTAAAGACGAAATCATAATCTCTAATATCTCCACAGAGAACTTCTATTTCATCCTTATATTTTGATTGCTCCAGCCAGCCCCAGTTATTTTTTGAATTATATCTTACAAAAGCTTTTACAGAAAAACCATTTTCTACGAGTGCCTCAGTAAGATGAGAACCAATAAATCCGCCTGCTCCTGTTACTAAAACTTTCATAATTCATCCTGAATTCTTGGATTTTTTATTTTAGCTGAAAATGTCTAAACTCCGTCTCCGTCGGTACCATCCGATTTTTTAAAGAACCAGATAACTTCATTTCTAAAATATAATAGACTCTTTAATGTCCGGCGTCAATTACAATACCGCTGACAGACGGGGACGGAAACGAAATCTGTTTTCACAGCTTGCGAAATTCCTATATCTCCTGGTTTGCGAACAGTCAGACCTCCGCTAAGGCAGTCCGGAAACTTGCTCGTCATTCAGATTTTCGTATGACTTATGATGTTTATGCAAGGGCCTTGCCATGAACAGAGCAAAAAGCAATTAGTTTTCTGCCGGACTTTGGCAATATTTTCAGCGGAAAAAGTTTGTGTGCCAGCTTGTGTAATGACAGTAGAAACTCAGATATTTCAGTAGACAACTATAAACAAAAAAAACGGCTATAACACGTATAAAACCGCATTATTAGCCGTTTCAAATGTAGCCCCAAGGGGATTTGAACCCCTGTCGCCGGGTTGAAAACCCGGTGTCCTGGACCGGCCTAGACGATGGGGCCTGTACTCAAATTAATCCTTTCTGAACTTATATTCCGGCCGCAGCCGGGAGATTATTCCATCTCTATCGCTTCTACAGGGCACTCGTCAACACAAACACCACAGTCAACGCAAGTGTCCGCATCTACTACTGCCTTGCCATCAACCATCTTTATCGCTTCCGCTGGGCAGGCATCTATACACGCTTCGCAGCCTGTGCATTTTTCTTCACTTACTTTTGCCGGCATAAATAAACCCTTTCAAAAATATTGCAACCGGTAAGTCTTACATTAAAATCCATTTGAGGCGGAAATCGTACAAAAGTAAAGTCTGTTTGACAACAAAATTTTCCCTAAAATAACCGTCAAAAAAATAAAAATTTAGAGTTTATAACTCCAGTAAAGCAAAGGTTTAAAGACAAAAACTGAATTTAAGGGCTATATCGGATAAACAAGTGCGTGATTGACCAGTAAAAATCAACCCTGTTTTACCGGCTATTACAAGGAAGTTTCGGGCATATTTGCGTCTGCGGTCTTCTTATTAACGGTTATTTCGCCCCCTGATAGTGCCGTTGCCATATCCGTTACTATAGGGCTATTGTCATTCTCGACGATCCACTTCAAAACAGGTAAAAAATCCTTCCCCTGATTTTCAGAAAGAATAAAAGCCGCCGTAAGCCTGACCGGCCAATAACGATTGTCTAATTGAGCCGAGACAGTCTCAATAAGTCTGTAATCAAGCTTAACCTGCATCAGTACAGCCATAGTCTGTACTTTCAGAATCCAGTCATCTTCTGCCAGGCACTTTGCGAGAGCCGAAGTGAGCAGTTCCGGCTCGGCATATACAAACTTGTATTTCGTGCCAATCTGGGACAGCCTCTGCTGTTCGGCAAGGAGTCCGGCAAAAAGCTGAGCAGACTTGATTTTCTGGCCCTGCTGGCCCCTCTTCATCGAATCAAATCTCTGCTGCAAATACTCAGTATTCAGGTCGAGCTTGCGCCTTTTTAAAACCACCTTTGCCGGTTGTGTACCATAAAAGTTTTGAACTTGTCCGTCTGATCCGACCTGGGGGTCTATATATACGGTTATTTCCAGATTCAAATCCGCCTGCGGGTGACAATCCATAATGGACTTTAATCTGCCCGTTATAAGCTGCAATGGAACAAGCAAAGCCTGGCCGGGTTTGATTTCATTTGATGGACGAACCGTCTTTACGATAAAATTATCAATCTTATCGGATAAATCGCCGCTTACGCGGATATCTGCACGAATATTGCCCTTAAATATCCCATCCGGACAAATAACCAGCGATTCCGAACTATTATTAACTATTGCAAGCTGGCTGTTTATCGGGCTGCCGTACGCAAAAGCGGTACCTCCTGTTTTAAGTTCTGTCGTTATCATTTTTTCAGGCGGAACAAAATCCGCGAAAAATGTCGGACCAAAATCATTTCTCAACACCGTTACAATCGCATCCAGGTCGACTGACGGCACATATTCGGAACCGAGTTCTTTAAGCCTGGCCTTTGCTTTTTGCGCCTCGAAATTACCGGAGGCTACATTCACCGCGGATTTGAACATATTTATCGCTGACTCAGTGTTTTTCTCGGCGGCAAATATTTCCGCTCGTGCGATTAGCGAAGTCTGTGTATCTGTACCGATTTTTTCAAGCACCGGTTTGGCAAGTTCTATTTGATTATTTTTTACAAGGGCATAGGCAAAAAATGAACCCGCACTGACAGAATTACTATCAGCGTCATAAGCCTTTGTCGCCCATGTCAGCATGTCTTGGGAATTTGCATCCACGGCGAAACTAAAAAGCCACGCGAAATCCTGAAGTTCGCCGGCTGACGCCTTAATCTGTCCCGTAAGAATTTTGTCGGCCCGTTTTTCGAGACTGTCAAGAATGGTCTGGCTGCCTTGTATATCGCCGCCCTGCTTTGCGGAAGCCGCCGCAATCGCCTCGACCATTATATCAAACACACCATAACCGCGGACTTGTTCCAGAATCTCCTGGCAGAGACGGTAATCACGTTTATTATAACAATTCAGCATCCATGGCCTGTAAAACTCCGCTGGCAGCGGACCGGCAGGGTTGAAATATTTATATAATTGAGTGCAGTATCGATACCCTGCCGCAGCAGGCTCATACACGCCAATTGACTCGGACAGCCGCGCAAAATCAAAAGCCGACTTTAAATCAACAGGATTGGCCTTTACAGCAGAACGAAGACTCTGAAGATAAACAATATCAGGGAGTTGTCCACCGCCGGTTCCGATAAGTTCTACAAGTTTGTTGAATGCTAAACGGTTGTACCCGTTAGCGATATATGCCTGCATAAAATATCTTTGGGCTTCATTAATATCAGCGGTTTCTGCCTTAAAAAAACCAAGTTGAGTCAACAGTTCCGAAGCAAAAAACAGATTTTTTTGGCCATATCTATCGAGCATATCCTGCAAAAGCTGTTCGCGCTCTTCCCGACTGCTAACTTTTTCAAGAAGATATTGAACCGCTCTTGATACAATCTCAAGGTCGCTGGTACTATCTATATAATTATTAAGCGAGAACTGTACTGCATCGGCAAAATCTCCCGCAGGGTACTGCCATGCGATATTAATTATATCAGGCAGAACATAATTCGCTCGCCCGTCTAAGTTAATCGCAGCGTTGAAAAAAATCATCGCCTGATTTGCCTCAGGAAAACCGGCATCCTTGTTCGTATAAAGTTCATAACCCGTATCGTACAACGCCTGGGCCGTCTGAGATGAAAACAATTGTTCCCCCTGCCGCTGGGCAAAACCCGCAACAGCCGCCGCTGTGATTATAAAAATCACCAGAATTCTCGTCTTTTTACTATTCATCTTGCCTGTGTAGTCAGTTTTTTTAGTATTTAATTCTTATATCGGCATATCGGCTCTAAACATCTACAAATTAAGCGTTTAAGCATAAAAAAACGACAGGTATTTAATATATTTAGGCCGTAAACCTTTTATTTAATAGACTTACGACCGGTTATAAGTGAAAGCATCTCGATTTTCAATGCTGCCGCTCCGCCGAGGTACAACCCAGATGCCACGGCAACAACAATTATTATTTGAATAAGCTGCGGCAGATGCCCGGTCAGTTTCATTGCAAAAATAGTGGCAAAACACATAATCACCGTATTGACTGTAATTTTTATAATCTCAATATCCACGCCGTCGAATAATTGCCTGCCGAATTTTTTCGCAAGACCCTTTAAAAGAATACCCACCTGCAGATACGAACACAGACTCGTCGAAAGCGCAAGTCCGGCGGCACCCATCGGCCATATAAATATAAGATTAAGTATCAAATTCAATGCCACCGTCAGCAGAGTGGTTCGCATAGGCTTTCGTGAATCCTGTGTCGAATAATAGGCCTTGGAACAAATCTGCTGCATAAAAAATCCGGTCAGTCCTATCGAATAACATACGAGAATAGAAGCGGTAAAAATAGTATCTTCAGAGGTAAATCTGCCCCGCTCAAATAAAATACCAATCAGGGGCTTACGAACCAGAATCAGACCGACAGTCGCCGGAAAAGCAACAAAGATTGCTCCTTTAATGCCCCTTGCGATTGTTACGCAAAGCGAAGCCGAATCTTTTCTGGCCGCAGCTGCGCTCATAACCGGAAATACGACCGTAGCGAGACTGATACCGAAAACCCCGAATGGAAACTGATAAAGCCTTTGGGCATAGAATAATCGTGAAACCGCTCCGGCATGCATGGGATATGCGATTTCTCTGCCGAAAAGAATAAAGCTCATACCCTTTTCCGCCGAGCTTGAAAACCATAGCGCGATAAATTTATCCATCAGCGTATTTAGCTGTGTCGCGACAAGACCGAGAATCATCGGCCCCATAAGCAGCATTACTTTTTTAAAGGCCTCGGTTTGTATATGCCAGGCCGGTTTTATTTGAACGCCCATGAATTTAAGAGGTACCAGCTGAGTGAAAAGCTGTAAAAATCCTGACACGATAACCGAACAGGCGAGAAAATATGCCTGTCCGTTGAGATTATTGGTAAGCAGCCAGCTGCCGAAATACAATGATACTATCATAACAACGTTCAGGATTATCGGTGCAAATGCCGGCGCCATAAAATGCCGATGCGAATTCAATACTCCCCCTGCAATCGCCTCGAGACATATCAGCGTCATATAGGGCAGCATTATGCCGGTCAGCATAAGCTTAAGCGTAGTCGCAGGCATCGGAGAAAAGAAACCGTACCAAATCCAGATAATTATTTCGCCGGCCAGAACAATGCCCGAAAGTATCACAAAAACAACTGTCAATGCCGTTGAAGCAAGCCTGTCCGATGATTGGCGGTCTTTGGCAAGTTCCTCGCTGTAAACAGGGATAAGAGAACTCGACGCGGCGCCTTCACCGAAAAGACTGCGGGCGAGATTGGGAATTGTAAAAGCAATCACCCAACTGTCCATCAGTTCGGTCGCACCGAGAAAGAATGCGAAAACCATATCACGCAGCAAACCGGTTATGCGGCTGATTATCGTAAGAATAACTGTTTGTCTGAATCCTTTAAACATTTAGAAAGGTTATATCCGCAGGAAACAATTTTTGCAACGGCTAATGAGCATCAACTATTAAATTCCTTCTGCCCCGCAACAGCCAGCACAAACGCAAAAACCTTTTCGGCACCGGCTTCTTTTAAAACCTTTGCGCATTCGTTCAGTGTCGCACCGGTGGTTTTGACATCATCGATAAGGCAAACATTTTTACCCTTGAAATTGTGTCCTTTTCTGACGGCAAACGCTCCCCGCAAATTCTTTTTTCTTGCCGCAAACGTAACTGCGGTCTGGTCATCGGTATGGCGAATTTTAACAATATCAGTATTAAATTTCGCATCGCCGAGTTTTAAACTTTTAGCGATAAGTGCGGACTGATTGAACCCCCGCTGAAATCTTCTCCGCCAGTGAAGCGGCACAGGAACAATGTAATCGGCCGATTGAAAAAAATCCGCTTTATATACGGCACTCTGAGCGAAATCCGTCAATACCGGCAAAAGATGTGTCTTGTCGGCAAGTTTAAATCTCACAATCAGGCCGTTCAAAGGCTGTTTATAAATCCCTGCGCAGGCGATGGAATCGAAATGAAATTTTTCTTCCTGGCATTTTGCGCAGCCGTCGGGCAAATGTCCGAACGGTCCGAGTTCTCTGCCGCATCGCCGGCAGAAACTGTCAACGAAGCAAGGGGCCATTTGCGACCAGCAGTCGGAGCAGAAATGTTTATCGTCCTCAGAAATAATCTGATTGCAGCATCGGCAGTAATTATGCCAGAAAAGCTGCCGGGCGTTTTTAAGATAACTCGCTGTCGCATGTATCAGCTTATTCACATAAGAGATTATAAAAAACAGGCATGGAAAAATAAAGAAAATTTAGAATCGTATTTCTTTATCAAACCTGCCTATGTTAAGCTCCGGCATTCTCCTGTCAATGCTGTCTTTTTCAGGTTTCGATGCCGAGACATGCCCATCCCCGAAAAGAATATTAGCCTTCTGGTTGTGCCTGAAATGAATAAATGGTTTACCAGATTCAACATAATGCCATTCCTCGACCATCGGGTTGGATGGACTGGCCGGAGACTGAAAAGTATTTACCTGTGCGCTGTCTGCAAAAATCAAAAGATTTTGAGGTGATTTGACCTGATTATCCAAATCTATGTACTTCGGCGTTTCTCCCCTTCTATCAAGGCTTAAATTGGCATTGATTCCATAAGTCATCCATTTCGTATTATATTTGGGTTTGTACATGCCGCTGCCATAGGGAAAAGCCGGACATATTTCAATCGAATCATACTGCTCTATATAAGGATACAGTTTTGCGTATTTCCTAAAAAGCGGGCGTTCGCCTTCCGGCAGGCTGGAAGCGTATGTCGGCTCAAATCCATAATACCAGAAAGTTCCTAATTCACCCTGTTCGTTTTTGCCGATGTATGCCTGCATAAAAACATTTCCGCTGTAATCTGCCAGATACATACCAAACGCCTGCCCAAACTGTTTAAGATTTGAGGTACAAATAACCGTTTTAGCCTGTTGTCTTGCGCCGCCGAGCGCAGGAATAATCATTGCAAGCAGAATCGCGATTATCGAAATAACAACCAGCAGTTCAACAAGCGTAAATGCTTTTTTTTGTTTTCTGATTTTATACATAGCTAATTTTCTTTATACCACGGCGCCTTATTTTGCCATTGTCGTGCAAAAATCACAAAATCCTGAAAATCAACAAAATCATTATCGTCAAGGTCACCCTTTAAATATTGTCCGGAACAAAGGTACTCTGCCTGCAGCAGATATAAATCATAAAAATTCACAATCCCATCGCCATCTAAATCTGCCGACCAGTTCACAGCGGGGGCCGATTGAAAATTCTGCAATAGATAAGGGTCGTAAATATAGGTCCCTTCATTCAGTTCACTTTTGCCGTAATATATTTTGCCTGTTTTTATATCGGCGGTTATCCCGCAAAAACGAAAATGCGGCCATGGAAAACCATAAGGCGGAGCATATATATCGCCGTCAATTGTGCTGACATCAAAATTATCAGGCTCATTGGTTGGTACTATTTTAGCAATTCCTACATAGCTGCTCATATAAATATTATAATTGGCATCGACAATCATCGAATCTGAACCGGCAAGGACAACATTATTCACAATAAGCTGTGGAACAACGACAAAATTACTGTCTTCAATAAAACTATCGAGTTGCCCTCTTGAAATCCTGTAAATATCCACCTGCCCAAGTTTGCTGTCGTCACCCAGCGGCTTAAAATCCGCAAGATAAAGATTATCCGCAAAATCAAAAGTTATCGCGCCGGAATTATTATGCGAGACTCTTGCAACTTCCTTTTCTACCCAGCTGGAATCCATATCGAGCAGATAAACCGTGTTATTTACAACACCGACACCATTTGTGAAAAGCTGATTATCCCTGTACCTCGATGCCGTCGAATAATAGTTTTTTATCAGGCCGGTTTTCTCGGTTGCGGTGCCTGTTTGCCTGTCCACATAAACAAGTTTCATGGATTGACCTGTCGGCAAAACCGCGTTATTACAATCGGTTAAAAAAGCAAAATCAGCAGGGTCCCACGTATCGCTTATTGCGGAGCCTGCACCGGCAAAAGCAATATCGAAACTATCCGTCAATACTGAATAACGGTAAAGGTCTCTGCCGTTAAACGCATACAGCAGCCCATCCGCATTGCAAAAATCTATTTTTGTAAATCCCTTGCTGGTGACATTGCCGGCAGTTGGTGGTATTTCCGCTGCTGTTACATCTGCGACAACAGCGGAAAATACAACCAGGATTAGTAAATAAATTTTCATACTATTTTCTTCTTAGAAAAGCTGCTCCTGCAAGCAGCACAAAAATAGTCGCAGGCTCCGGCACAACATCCGCAAATCCTACAACATCTGCGATCCCGCTATCACCGGCGATATCCGTAACGCGAACGTACATAATCCAGTCCAGTGATGCACCTATTGCATTGCTTATGTCAACCTGTGTTCCGCCGCAGCCGCCGAGATAATCGGCCTCGACATCACCAGGCTGTCTGCCCATATACTCGATACCAGCAGGCGTGGCGTGAATAAAATTCCCCGCTGAAGCCGTATAAGGATATAATGAGTCGGCGAATGTGTTCGCGATTTCATAAAAAATAATTCCGTCCTGACTGACTTCGATTTTCGCAGGTTCAAAATACGCATAGTTTATGCTGCCATCACCCTCGTAATCTGTCCCAAAGAAAGAATTACCGAAAACCAGAAAATCGGTTCCATATTCGACATCAACAGGATTATTAAGCACCTGATGGTCAAAAGCTATTGTTATTGAACCGCCATTACCGAGACTTACAACATCGGTTGCTTCCCACGGCGCTGCCGCAATTGAAACCGGCCAGCCGCCGCTGTCTGCGACAGGCGGCGCACCAAGGACAACATTTGGATTATTATATCCGGGGTCAGCGGCAATACCCTGACTAAACGAAATTACCGAACTTGCAAAAGGCGAAGCATTTAACATCGAACCGAAAACCAAAACAAACAATAAAATTGTTACATTACGTTTCATCTTCTTCTCCCAAAGAATTAAGGTTTTTAACTTTTTTACATTTTCACACAGCGGGTCTATTGCGGCCGCTGCAAAGCGGCCGCAACTGGCAGACCCAAAAGCATTAAGCTTCTGTGGAATTGGACTAAACAAAAATAATCAAAGAAC
Source organism: Phycisphaerae bacterium (assembly GCA_041652575.1). Classification (NCBI taxonomy): domain Bacteria; kingdom Pseudomonadati; phylum Planctomycetota; class Phycisphaerae; species Phycisphaerae bacterium. Next base: position 98,806 of record JBAZHC010000004.1, read on the forward strand.
CAATAAAAAAAGCCGCCGTTCCCGAAAAAGGAACGGCGGCTTTAATATCCAAAACAAAGACACCCCATAAGGGATGTATCCGTTGGCGTTCCTTACGCGAGAACTCTCAACAAATTTTTCGATTCCAGCAAGGTTTTCTGACTTGCGTTTTCCGAAAGAACCCTTCCCGCTCATCTCAGAGCAGTGGTACATCTTCTTTCGGCCTTCCGACTTATCCGGAAAAAACGCTTACAGCGGCGCGACCGTCACGGATTTCAACCGTGTTCCCTTTTCTGTAATCAAATATTTCTTTTCAAAAGAACAGGCGTAGTCTAATACACGCCGGAATACATGTAAACAAAAAAATTTATCCCGCACCAATTTTTTTTTAGCCGCCTGATTTCCTTTAAATCCCTATTCTTCTTGAATACTTTGCCGTTATTGGAGAATTTAGGAATTGGTGCGCGGATTATTTTAGCAGAAAAATTACAATCAGCAGCGATATAATTGCAAGGGTGCAAACGCCCAATGCGGCGGCAAAAACCCATATAAACCGTTTATGCTGCGTATTCAGGATGTATTTCAGGTATCTGTCGCTTGCGGAAAACGCCCTGCTCATCTGGTTCAAACTGTCGGTCTGTCCTTCGACATTATCATTCAATTTATCGGTTATATTGTTAAATCTTCTGAAACCATCGGCAAGCTGAGCGTCGACATCGGCTGAAGCGGCAAGCTGAACCGCCATTTCTGAAATCGCGTGGCTCTGTTTTTCGGCGGCAACGGGAATTTTTTCAACCGCTTCGGTAAACTGCTGATTCTTCAGTGCCTGCGACTTCAACTGCTCAACCAGCGAGTCAACGACAATCCTCTGGTTTTTCATGCTTTCCGGAAAATTCTGCAGAAGCTGCGGTATTTCATCTATCCGTTTTAAAAGTTCGGCGTTCTGTTCCACCTGCCGGCCGAGATGTTCATTTATTCCGCCAAGCTTTTCGACAAGCTGCTCGAACGAATTCTGAATCATCTGAAGGGCTTCTGTTTTGTCAGTGATTGGCTCATTTCTGCGGGTGATAATATTGGAAGGATTGTTTGGCTTGTCGACGGTCGGGGGCTTTCTCAACGGCTCGTAACGGCCATCTATTTTCTCTGACAGCCACCTGCCCGTCCTCGATATTAATTCCCGTATCGCCATAACTCGCTCCGTCGCCATAGCTTTCCGCATGGGCTTTGGCTATTTCCACAAATACACCCGCCGCAATAACTTAGCCCCATCCCAATAACTTTGGAGCGTCGGCGACTTCCATTAAGCTAATATATATGTATAATTAAGGCCAAAGTCTCATAAAAGCAAGAAAAAATCATTAAATTGAGGTAAGTTTAAAAAATGAAACTGGTTACATTCACAAAAAATTCTTACATTTCCTGCGGCGTACTGACTGACAGGGGCATTGTGAATTTGACTCCGCAATTACTTCAGACCGATTCACCCGTAAGTATAAAACAGATAATCGCCCAAGGGCCTGAATGCCTGAAAAAAGTCCATACTATTACCGCTAAAAGCACGGCATTTATTAATCCTGCCGCGGTAGAGTTTTTGGCTCCGATACCTGCCCCCGGCAAAATTCTCGCTCTTGCAGGCAATTACGCAAAACACATCATAGAAGCCGGACTTAAACTCGGCCTGACCGCTTCCCCCCGGAAAAACACCGTTCCTCGTCCTTTTCTCAAACCCAATACTGTCATAAATAATCCTGACGGCATAATTCCCTGGCCTGCCTACAGCAAAGAAATCGACTATGAAATCGAGCTTGCAGTGGTCATCGGCAAAGAAGCAAAATGTATAAGTCCGCAGAACGCGAAAGAATATATCGCAGGCTACACAATCGCAAACGATGTCTCGGCTCGCAGCGTAACATTTAAACAGGGAAGAGAAAAAAGACCGTGGGATGAATTTTACGACTGGCTCAACGGCAAATGGGCCGATGGCTTCCTGCCTCTTGGGCCCTGCATCGTTACCGCCGACGAGATTGAAGACCCACAGAATTTACAGATGGTTCTGAAAGTCAACGGCGAAATCCGCCAGAACGCCAACACTGCCGATATGATTTTCGGTGTTTATGAAATAGTATCGTTTTTAAGCTACATAACGACGCTTGAGCCCGGAGATATCATCGCAACGGGAACGCCGGAAGGCGTGGCCATGGCGACAGGAAATTTCCTAAAGGCCGGCGACGAAATCGAATGCGCCATCGAAAAAATCGGCACACTCACAAACACACTCGGCAAAAAACCTGAAAAATTCTACGAACCGTTAATATAGAATAATTCCTGATTTTCCTTACGTGCTTCTCTGGTCGACAAAACCCTCAAGCCGTCTGCATCTTACCGGATGCTGAAGTTTTCTTATCGCTTTTGCCTCGACTTGTCTTACTCGCTCGCGGGTAACTTTGAAAATCCTGCCGACCTCTTCGAGCGTATATGTATAGCCGTCGCCCAGACCGTATCGCAGCTTGATAATCTCCCGCTCACGATAGGTCAGTGTCTTTAATATCTCATCGATTCGCTCTTTAAGCATTTCGTGCGTGGCCGACTGCACCGGCGATTCAGCGGATTCGTCTTCGATGAAATCGCCGAAATAGCTGTCTTCGCTTTCGCCTATAGGCCTGTCAAGGCTTATCGGATGTTTCGAAATCTTCAGAACACGCCGAGCCTCTGAAACGCTCAATGCCGTTTCGGTCGCGATTTCTTCGATTGTAGGCTCTCTGCCGAGCTTTTGCAGAAGTTCTTTACTTACCATCCGCAGCCTGCTCATCGTTTCAATCATATGAACAGGAATTCTGATTGTCCTTGCATGGTCGGCAATGGCTCTTGTAATAGCCTGTCTTATCCACCACGTCGCGTAAGTGCTGAACTTGTAGCCTCTGCGGTATTCGTATTTATCGACGGCACGCATAAGGCCGGTATTGCCTTCCTGGATTATGTCGAGAAAACTCAAACCTCTGTTGCGGTATTTTTTGGCGATTGATACGACAAGTCTCAAATTACCGCTTGACAGCTGTCTCTTTGCGAGTTCATACTGCGAAAAGACCGCCCGTACGGCACGCAGTCGTTTCTCGAGCTGCTCAGGCGTCTCAAGCACCATGTCCTGCATACCATTGAATTCCTGCTTCATCGCGTCAATATCTTCCTGCATATAATCGGCAGTCGGCCCTGCCGCTATATACTGCTGAAGCTGACGCATCTTGGACAAAACACCTTCCAGTTTTTTCATCATAGGCTGTATCCTGCTCGTCCGCAGGCTCAGTTCCTCAAGCAAAGTCGCAACCTTGCGGCGATTACGCCTTAACTGCCTGGCAACCTTTTTCTTTCCCGTTTCGTCCTGTGTCTGCAGATATTCGCTGAACAGCTTTACATTTTTATCGAGCAGTTTATTGGCTGTTTTCATGTTTTCAGGCAGCCTGGTCTTGACTACCGACCGTACAAGATTTTCAGCGGTGCTCATCTTCATCGTCCTGTCGAACGGCAGTGTTCCTTCGCTTACCTGCCGCAGAATCTCTATCGCTGATATTGCCGAGTAATCACTTTCCAGAACCTTCCGTCTGAACGCCATTCGCGTTAACTCTATCTTACGGGCAAGTGATATTTCCTGTTCGCGCGTAAGCAACGGTATCTCGCCCATCTGCGTAAGATACATCCTGACAGGGTCGTCAATCCTGCCCGTATCAACTTCCACCAGTTCGGTCTCAAGCAGGGTATCTTCGCTTTCTTCGGCTTCGGCCTCCTCCTCAGCAAAAACTTCATCACTAACCTCGAAGTCGTCCTCTTCGTCCTGCCGTTTTTCCATTTCCGACTCATCGAGCAGACTTATTCCCATCTCATCAAGGGTCATAATCAGGCTTTCGAGCCGGCTGGCCGATATCGACTCGTCCGGCAGCTCGTTATTCATCTCTTCATAGGTTATATAACCCTTCTTTTTGGCCTTTTCGATGATAAGCTTTATTTTATTTTCAACAGTATCGCTCTTCGAAGCCTGCGTCTCTGCCGGTTGTTGCGGCTCCTGCTGGTTCTCTGTGGCTTCGGCGATTACCGGAGCTTCGATTTTCTTTTCGGTTCGACCGTGCTCACCGCCGACAGCTTTTTTGGCCTTTATTTTTTTGTCTTTTTCCGCTTTATTTTCCGTCTTCTTTTTTGCCACAATAATTTTTCCTGAAATATCCTGATTATTTTTATTTTATATCGACATAAGGCCGGGATTTCTCCTGTCCGGCTTTGCTTTTATATTCGAAATTCTTTGAAGCATATCGTCATCGCTTGTTTTTTTACCGCCCTGAGTTTTTTTATTCTTATGCTCCTCCATCGCGTTTATCGCCCCGCTAAGCCGCCTCCTGAGCGTATCGCCGTCCTGACCGTTATCGCTTAGCTTCACAATAAGACTTGATACGTCTTTCGACTCTGTTTGTGCGAGCAAATCGGTCAGCGAATACTCCATTCCGCCTGCTGACGCCTGTTCGATAAGATGCCATATTTCCCTCAAAACCGGCATATCGAAATCATCCGCCTTGATTCTCTTGGCAGCCGACTCGAATAGCCGCGGTTCGTTAAGCAGAACCTCGATTATCTCCGCCTGCGCCTTTTCTCCGAACCCGCTAAGCTCAACACTCGAAACTTTTGAGTTATCAATCGTATTTATCACAGCCTGTCTTGACGGCCCGCCGCGGCGAGTCAGTTCCCTTCTTATATCTTCGGCCGGTATCTGTAATATTCGGCTCAATCTATTGACTATCAGGCCCTGCATTATCGCATCGAGCGTTCCGCCCCTTGTGGCTGTCGCTACGGACTTCAAATATTCTTCAGTCGCCGCCCGCCTGTCGGCAAGATTATCGCTGCTGCCGAATTTTTCGGTCAGCCTGTCCCAGCGGTACTTCATTACATCCGTCGCCGTTTCAATTATATTTTTAAAGGCCTCTCCGCCGGCCGCCAGTACGAAATCGCACGGGTCCTTACCCTGCGGCACAGATGCGAGCTTAATATCTATCCGTTCGGCAAGACATATTTCCAGCGCTCTTTCAGCAGCCGAAGCCCCGGCGATATCGCTGTCAAAAATCAGAACTATATTTTTAGTAAAACGCCTCAGCAGTCTTGCGTGCCCTGCCGTAAAACTTGTGCCGAGCGTGGCGACCACATTTTTACAGCCGCCCTGATGCGCCATAATCACATCGGTATAGCCTTCGACTACGGCTACTATCCCGCTTGAAACGATTTCATGCCGTGCTTTGTCAAGGCCGTAAACGCAGTTGCTCTTATCGAAAATCAAAGTTGTCGGCGAATTCATATATTTCGCCGGGTCGTCGCCCAGTGTCCTGCCGCCAAATCCGATTATTCTCGACGAGGCGTCGATTATCGGAAACATAAGCCGATTACGGAACTTGTCGTAAAAATGCCCCTGGTCGCCAGCCACTATAAAACCGGCCGCGAGCATAAGTTTTTCAGGTATTCGCTGTTTTTGGGCGGCGTTCAAAAAATCGTCCCATTTTTCAGCGGCGAATCCCAATGAATATTCTTCTGATGTTTTTTCTGTTATCTGCCGGCTGTTTATATATTCTCTGCACTTATCTCCTGTAGGTTTGCTGAGCAGATTTTTCCGCCAGTATTTTAATGCCCAGCGGTTGACTTTTTCTATATCGGCCGGGTCCGCGTCCGACCGCGGCTCGGAAGACCTTTCAGGAATCGTAATTTTTATTCCTGCCCGTTCAGCAAGTCTTTCGATTGCCCGCATAAAGGTCAGGCCTTCTCGCATCTGAACGAATTTGATTACATCTCCGCCGGCGCTGCACGCAAAGCACTTGAAGATTTGCTTGTCAGGATTAACATTCATGCTCGGCTTATGGTCGTCGTGAAACGGACAGAGGCCCACCATCTCCCTGCCCTTGCGGGTCAATTTGACATGCTCTGAAATAACATCGATTATATCGTTAGCCGCCTGGATTCGGCTTATTTGGCTATGGTCCAATTTCATTTATAAAACAACCAATCCTTTGAAAGTATAAGAAGTTTCCCCTTCCTGTAGCGGGGTTCGATTAAAATAAAAGACAATAAGTATAGGTATCGGGGTACCCAAAAGTCAAGTTGCTCTCATAAACCCCCTTCTCAGCATCACTAACGCAGGTTTGACAACAATACGACAGTTGGTCAAACAGTAAAACGTACCGCTTTTGTGTCCCAACAAAAAAAGTCTCCTGACTCTATTTCTGTCTAAAACTTTGTGCCCCTTTTAAATCTTCAATCTTAAATCTTAAATTTTAAATGGTTTCGTCCTATATAACCTGCGGAGGTTTCAAAATATCGGCAATTTAAAGAATTTTTCGGAAATTTATAATTTTGTTCGGTTTTTGTTAGGGTAAACAGAGGCCCTCTGCCGATATGACTTTTACTAAAGAATAAAGAAAGAAGGATGTGAAAATGGACAAAAACAAAAGATTTCAAAGTGATGACAACCTGCCTCTCTGCCGTTTCGGTCCCGGCGGAGAATTTGTAACCAATTGGTCCGGCAAAAAAGTATCGAAAGTGTCTCATCGGCCGATTGGCTCTCTTCTCAAGACAATTGCGCAGATGCTTGACGCGGTAATAACGGAGGAATTGTTACAAAATTCCACCATAGAAAAAATTAATCTGGCGATACAAAACTCAGACTCAACAATCAATACGGAGAATAAAATTGATTTCTACAAGCCAAATGAATCTAACGCCCCGGCAGCTCCAGGTCCTGAAACTGATAAACAACTTCAGGAAGAACCGATGTTATTCGATCACGCTGCAGGAACTTGCAGACCTGTTGGGCACAAGCCGAACCACAGTTTTCGAACACGTCGCGGGGCTAAAAGAAAAAGGACTGCTTTCAGCCAATCCTGGCAAGGCTCGCTCTTTGAGCATTACGACCAAAGCGCAAAGGTTGCTTGAGCAGACCTCGGCCTTAGACGAGTCGGATGAACAGCAGACAGCCTGCCTTGAGCGTAATCGAAAGGACGGCATACCGCTATTGGGCACAATCGCGGCAGGAGCGCCGATTGAAGCGATTGAAAATATCGAGCAAATTTCTTTGCAATCCGAATTCGGCTCAAATGAAGATACATTCGCTCTGAAAGTTCAGGGCGATAGTATGACCGGCGATGGAATTTTCGACGGCGATTATGTCGTCTGCAAAAAAGCACAAACCGCGTCAAACGGCAAAATCATTGCCGCTATCGTCGATAATGAAAATGCCACCGTAAAAAGGATTTATAAGGAAACCAACAGAATCCGCCTTGAGCCTTCAAATCCCAATTACGAGCCGATTTATACACAGAACTGTACTATCGCCGGCGTTGTCGTGGGATTGATGAGAAAGATTTAAATCATCTGCAGCGAATAAGCTGGGCGGGATTATATTCGATATGAGGGGCGATTACTTTCAAGTCATTTAAAAACCGTTTGCCGTCAGTCCAGTAGCCCGCTGTCGGTTTCAATTGACTGCACTTTTCCAGAAAATAGCCGTTAAGAGAAGCCATCAATTGTTCACGAAGATACTTACTGGTCATTGACGCAAGAGCGGTCGGAAGATAAAACCCGTCGGCGTTAACCGCAAAATCCAGTTTCACTGTTTTATACGATGTGCTAAGTTCATAACTGCTGGCGGTATCGGTTTCGTCCAATACCTTAAGGGTCATATCGGGAAACATTGTCCGCAGCGGCTGGCCGTATCGCATCCTGCCGCCCTGACGGTCGATTCTGAACTGATAATTCCTGTGCTGCGAGCCCTTAATTACCTCGTCGATGAGTCTGCATACAATCTGAAAAACCACGTTTGACTTATTTCTGATTTTTCCAATCAGCTCATTATAGTAGGCCGCCTCGAGGCAGACGCTATTCAAGGTAATCAGTGCCATAGCGTTTTTTTCAAGACTTCTTTCGAATGCCCCCGCCGAGATGGAAATTTCATCGGCATTATAATTCATCTTTTGCAGACCTATATTTTTGTACCAGGGACAATCGAGAAGTTTTTGTTTGCTGTCAGGACTGAGCGAATCGACAAGCTGTGCCACAGAATCAGGAGTTTTGGAAAGGCATTTCAGGCAGGAAAGAACCGTTTTTTCGAGGAAACCGGTACCAATTGTTGAATTGTAGGCTTTTTTGCTGTCGCAAATCAGGAGCCTGCCGGCAAGGTGTTTTTTGTTCGATGAAACGCCATCGGCAAGAAGCTGCCACATATCGGCCCCTATTTTCTCGGCCGGTACGCTGAAACAGGCTGACGAAACAACCAGCGGCCCGAGAATCGGACCCAGACCCGCCTCGTCAATACCAGCCACTACCGTATCGGTTAAAATCCCTTTCATCGCTCCCTTTAAACAGCCATAAATATATACAAATAAACACTAATCCAAAAAATTTAAAATTCAAAAACAAAATTAAAAAATTCATGGTTTATTATTCAATATTCACACTCCCTATACCCTATCTCCTATACCCTGTCCGGTATTTAATTTCTTGACTATATCCCCTATCGGCAATATCATTTTAGGAAACATAAAACCTTTTATTGACAGGATTAAGATTATGGAAAATCAAATTACCCGAAGAAAACACATATTTTCGGTTTTTCTTCTTTTAGCCATTCTATTGTGCATACTGCCGTCTGAAAGCTTCGCCAAAAAGCAGAAAAAGAGCAAAGATAAAAAAATTGAAACCCCTCCGCCTGCCCAGCTCGACAAAACCATCGGCGACCTTGCCGAGGTTGTGGCTTTTAATCCTATACCTGTCAAAGGCATAGGACTGGTAGTCGGCCTGCCCAACACCGGCTCATCCGAATGTCCGACCGATATAAGAAATTATCTGCGTCAATACATTCTCACGCAGGTCGGAAAGAAAAATTCGGTGAACCCCGATATGATGATTAACAACAAGGATACCGCTGTTGTTATAGTTGAAGGCTTTATTCCGAAGGGAGCGGCAAAACGCCAAGCCTTTGATGTTGTCGTAAAGACGCTGGCGAATACCCAGACCACATCTCTGGCCGGCGGCAGACTTTACACTACGGACCTTAAATTCGTTGCGCGTATAGAGGATGTAGTTCAATCGTCCAAAACCATCGCCTTGGCCGCGGGACCTGTTTATATTGACAATCTTTCCGACCCAAAACCGGACCCTCGCGGCGGAATCGTCCTCGGCGGCGGAAGGTCCATGCAGGATTATCAGATTACCCTGGCTCTTTTCAAACCGGATTTTAAGGCAATTGCGCTTATAAGAAACCGCATAAATCAGCGTTTCGGCAAAGATGTCGCTTCTGCTTCTTCGCCTGAACTAATTTCATTGTCTATACCCCGGGACTTCAGAGACAAAAAAGAAAGATTTATAGAACTCGTAAAATCGCTTTATATTACTGCCGCTGCAGTATCAGAAGATGAGCATACAGCCTGGCTGATTAAAAATCTCCAGACCGCAGCCGACAAATCGAAATATCAGACCGCTCTCGAAGCCGTTGGAAGGCCGGCCGCTGACGGGCTTCTGCCGCTTCTGGATGCCGCCGACGACCAGACGAAATTCGCCGCGGCTAAATGTCTGCTTGTTATCGGCGATTACAGGGCGCTGAAAACGCTCCGGGATTATGCGCAGGACACGGGTTCGTCTTTTCGTATTGCCGCGATTCAGGCCATAGGCGATTACGCCTCAACAAACGATGTAACCGCCCTGATGAACAGGCTTGTCAACGATGAAAATTTCGATGTCAAATATAACGCTTACAGGTATCTGCGGAAATACAACGATACCTCTGTTATTCGCACTAATATTTCGGAAGATTTCTATATAGACCAGGTTATTGCTTCGGCCAGTGCCAAAACCATTTACGTTTCAAGAAGTCAGGAGGCGGGCATTGTGCTTTTCGGCGCACCGGTTGACTGCGAAAAGGGCATATATGTAGAGTCTGACGACGGCAGGATTATTATTAATGCTCAGCCGACCGAAGACCGACTTTCGGTAATGCGCAAACATCCACTTACAGGCGAATTGATGGGGCCTTTGAAATGTTCACTCAGAGTAGCTGATATTATAAAGCTTCTTGGTGATGAACCTGCTCCCGAGGACAAGAAAAAACGGCCCGGCTTAGGCGTTCCATATTCTGATATAATAGCCCTGCTCAAAAAGATGGTTGATAAGGGAGCGGTCAAGGCGGATTTCATCGCCGGCAAATTATCGGCACGTTAAAAACTGTAACGCACAGAGGTATATATATTCGTGTTATCTGTGAACTGGCCGAAAAAGGTATTCGGATAATCGCCGAAGAAAATATTAGCGCCTGCTTCGAGAGCTATATTGTCTGTGGCCTTGTAATTAATGCTCGGCCTGAAATAACAATCCTTATCCGACGGCGAATAATACGCAAATAAATTCAAACGCAAATTCTGGTTCATCAACAGCTTCGTAAGTCTTACCGTAACTAAATGGCGAAATTCGTCTTTCGCCGGTCCTTTGGGCAGGTTGTCAAGATAGTCTTGATAACTGAGAATCTGCTCAATGTAATACTGCAGGCCGAGCGTTAAATCTTTGCCGATTTCCTGTTTGTAGCCGGCAAGATAACGCATCTGCGAATTATCAACTGAAGATTTTTTGCCGCTCTGGTCGTCGGCGGACTCATAATAGCCCAATTCAAGATTGCCGATGCCTTTTGCAACCTTTCCCCTGACGCTTGCGCCATAAACGTTTAAATCCGGAAATATCGCCTTGCCGTCGGCGTTTTGACCGGCCGGAATTTTCCAAAAGCCTCTATACGCATACAGTGCATATTCATATTCGTTGACGTTTTTATACAGCCGAGCGGCAAGCTCGTAATCTCTGAACCATCTGTCCGGCTTATCCACGCTGGTCTCGATATTTTTACCTTCAATCCTCAATGTGTTCTGGTTCCAGTAAGAAATCCTCTGGCCGCTGACAAATATATCGGGATCGAACCGGGGAGTAAAAACCACATCAAGATTCGCAAAATCTCCGAACATGCTCAATTTGGCGGCATCGGATGGGGCCTTCAAATATTCATCGTCCCTGCCGATAAAAAAAGACTGCCAGTCTTTGGGAAATAAATCGTTAATAAAAACAAGGTCGCCTGTGCCCCATGTCAGAATCTGTCTTCCGACAATTAAATCCATATTGTCCGACGGACGGGTGAAGATATAAGCCTCGCGGGTTTTGAAATCGAATCTTTCAAGCACCAAATCGCCGACAGCATCGCCCTTAAATCTTAACTCACCCCATTCCGGATAGCTGCCGAAATCGAGCTGAAAACGATTTTCCATAATGCTCATATCTTTTTCGTGCTTGTCGTTGCGAAGCCGGTAGCCGGCACGGAGTTCATAAAAGCCGTGCATTTCTACCGGTGAATTGGAAATTTTAAGGCCGGTATCGACCGCAAGCGCCGCGGCAGCCGGCAAAAATATGATTAACAACGCCTGTTTTAATTTCAAACTTTATCTCCGTACCTGGGTCGGCGGTTTTCGCAAATATCTCTCGGTGAAAATATCTCCGATACCGATATTGTACTGAACCCCACCAAATTCCATCAGCGTAGTGCTGCCTGTATTCAATTCAGAAACTTTCGCTTTGGTCACTGTGGGAAAACCGGATATTTCTTTCACCTCCAGTGAGTCTATCGTGCGGTAAAGTTTATTTTGCCTGTCAAAATATTCCATCTTCATCGGCATATAGGTTTTGCGGTCGATATATACCAGATAATAACTGAATTCCACGGTCTCAGGTTTTTTAGGAATGTTTTTCAGAACAAACATCGACTGGTTAACATCGGCAATTTCGTGATTATCCTCAACAGGATTTCTGCCGGAGACGTCCTCGTAAAGAAAATCCGAGCCGACGAAACTTGTGCGTTTGTCGCCCGCTGCGATTCTTCTTACAAGGTCAAGCGCGGGCATATACAGCCAGCGGTCGTCATCGACATTTCCAGAAGCGTGTTTATTTACCATAAAGACCATTCTATAAACATCGGCAGGTCTGAGGAAATAAACGTAATAATTCTGGTCACCGCCGTCGGTAATATCTTTTCTAAGAATAACAAACTCACGGTTGCGTACATCGCCTTTTTTGTCGGTGATAGTCATAGTAACTTTGGCCCTGCCGTCGTCGGCCTGATAATACGCTGCCAGGTTGGCTTTGGCGACAATCTCGCCAACCGGAGGAACATTCGGTTCAGCGGCAAAGCTGTAACAGGATAAAGTTAAAACTTCTATTATAATAATTATGGATTTTTTCATTTCTGAACCTCACTTTTCATACCAAGTTTCTTTAAAATTGTTATCATCGGGCACCAATTCGTAAATGCCGACTGGAACAGATTTACGCCTACAAAAGCCGTAAAAATGAGCCAGTACAAACTGTGAAAATACGCCAGTAAAACACTTAAAACAATAAAAAAACCGGCTACGCCTCGTAAAACTCTTTCTATTGTCATTTTTCACCTCTTTGATTCTTTAAGATTCTGCAATTTCTTCTGCGTGAAAAAATCCCGCAGAAAAGCGAAGAAATAGCTATTATAATAATACCGACAACGGTCAAAAATTTGATATCTATCTGCCAATACTGATGAATGTTCAGGGCAATAAGCACAACCGCCGAAACTGAAACAACCAAACAAAGCCCGCAATTGCAGCCGGCCGGCATCGGCTCTTTAAGCTGTGTAAATAAACTTTTTTCAAATACATTCATCAGTGACGGGAGGACAAACAGGGTAACCAAACCTGAGATGCCCATAATCATACACATAAATATACCGACGGTTTTGTACGGCACAAGCGGCGCGGCAAGCAGCGGTAAAAATCCAATGGCAATTACCAGAACATTTCTTGTTATCGCCCGAGCCGGCTCACAAAACATTTCAGAAGCACAGGCTTTCCATGTGCCAGTCGAACTGTAGGCCCATCGCCCGCGTTCGAGAAAATGTATCGCGAAATCGACAGCCATGCCGAGAGTAAGCGCACTCAAAACCGCTACCGGCATATCGTAGTCTTTGCCCATAAAACCAATCACGCCGTAGATAAACGATATTGTTATCGTCAGCGGAACCATACTGACAAGCCCCCAAAGAACAGAACGGAACAGTATCGCCATCATAATAAAAACCACTAAAAAGCTGCCGAGAAACGATTGCAGCATACCCCATACCATCTTGTCCTGCCATACAACATTAATATAAGTCAGTCCCGCCCAGCGATGTTCAAGTGAAATCGGCGGCGGATTATCCTTGAAGAATTTATCCACGATTTTGATAACTTTTGACATATCCTTGTTGTCGCCGCTTTTGAGCTGGAACCAGATATTCGCGGACGAATAATCGTTCGTTACAAGATGCCACAAATTGTTCGGCTTGTGGCTGGACTGATACTGCAAAAGACACTGGGCGATTTTCTCGGTACTGTCCGGAACAATAGAATTTTCCTCTCTGCCGTCGACAAGCTCTTTATAAACCTTCTTGACCACATCAGCAATAGATGTTGTTTTGCCAACGAGCCCGCTTTGCTGCAGATACTGCTGCAGAAAATCTATATATTTTAAAACCGCCGGGTTCTTGAATGGTTTTAGCCGTTCCGCTTCCAGCGCAAAAAACCCGCTGATGTCATACCACTTATCAACATCATCAGTATTTGAAGAAGCATTTGACCTGGTCTCGGCAAGTTTGCTCAGCTTCAAAAGAAATGCTTCGGCGTCAGCATTATTAGATTCATTGACAGTTATCATCTCTTCGGCCTGCCGAACAATCGGCTCATGCGAAGAAAACTCTTTGAGTCTTTCCTTTAAGTCATCAACAAAAACATCCGTAACCTGCTGCTTTTGCGGCTGGTCGAGAACCAAATATGCCATATATGTTCCGGCAAAATGCTTGTTCAGCTCTATATCAGCCTGCCTGATTGGATGTGATTTTGAAAACCATTTTACTGGATTATCATTTATGCTTATCCTGGTTATTCCATAAATTGAAATAGCAGTAACTATCAGGAACAAAACGAGTATTGACCTCGAATAATCATACGTAAATTTGCCGGTACGATGGAGAAAACGGGTAAGCAATGATTCGGTCTCCTGCATCCGCTCCTTTTTCGCGGCCATTCCGAAACTCTCAAGCGATTTTTCCTTAATAAACATTACTGACGCCGGAACAAACGTTACCGTTATGACCCAGGCAATCATCACACCGATAGCGACAAAAATTCCGAAAACCTGTACCGGCGGTATCGGGGTAAGCGCAAGCGAAGCGAAACCTGCCGCCGATGTCAATGAAGTATAAAGCATCGGTGTAAACAATGTGCCCATAACTTCCTTTATTGTTTCGCCTCTGCCTTTTTTCTTGGTGTACCTGTCGAAAAATTCGCTCAAAATATGAATCGAATCTACAACCGATATCGGCATAAGAAATATCGGTATCATCGAACTCATAATATGAACCGGAAAACCCAACCCGATTAAAAGCCCCATCGTTGTTATAACCGTAACCATCGCCACCATCATCGGAGGAATAATAAGCGTCAGCTTGCGGAAAAAAATCAGCATCAAAATAAAAATCGTCAGCATCGCCAGCGGCGCCGAAATCGCCATCTGGATAAACATCTCAACGCCGAAAGTATCTTCCGCAACAGGCAGGCCTGTTATATAATATTTTTCATCGCCGTTCAGTGTGGCTATTTGAGCTTTAAGGGCCTTATAAACCTTATAGCTCAAATCCTTGCTCGTCAGCGGCAGATACAAACACATCGCCTTGCCGTCGGCAGATACGAGTGTATTTTTTAATAGTGGGTTCGATAGCGCCTTTTCTTTTATCTCTACAGCCTGCTGCTGCGTCACAGGCGGCTCGGCCATAAGCCATTCGAATTTTACAAATCCCGGCCCGCCCTGCCCGATATAATCAACGACCGACGGCGCAATAATATCAGCCTCGACAATGCCGGTTTCTTCGCCTGTTTTTTTGTCCGGCCATTTGAGTGTCTTTGCGAAATCTGTGAGTTCATAGATTTTTTTCAGCGACTGAGGATTAAAAACGCCGTTAGGGTCTTTTTCATTAATCACACCCAGAACGACCATATCGTAGAGCGAGAATTTCTGCTTATTCAGATTGTGAAAAACGCGTACCGCCTCTTTGGCGTCGAGCATATTTTCAGGGTCGGTATCAACTTTGATTAAACTGATTAGCGAACCAAGCAGCAATGTAGCCGCGATAGTGACGGCCATTATAAGTTTATAATGTTTTAATGAAAAAGATGTGATGTTGCTCCGTATCCTGGCTTCAACCATTTACCATTCCCTTCTGCTCTAATATTATCCGATATCTTTGTATCCAACAAATTATACTTGTCAATCCTATACGCTGCCAATCGCAGTTTTTCTCTCCTCTATGATAAAATTACTGTAAAAAATTAATATTGCAAATTAAAAACATATTAAACCCTCAATATCCTTATATGTAAGGTTTTTGCATTAAATATTATATTTTGCCTATTTTTTGCAAAATATCCTGTTTAAACTTACTGGGAAATTTGGTATTTTTATGGCTTATATCAAAGAATTATCGGGCTAAAGACCGATAATATAGTATATTATTTATTCTTTGGAAGACGGTTTTGCTATTTTATATCCCTTTATACTAAATATACTTATGGAACACGGAGGCATCTTTTGAGACTTGAGAAGATCGTTCTGGATGGCTTTAAGAGCTTTGCAGACAAGACAGAATTCAATTTTAATCAGCAGATAACTGCCATAGTGGGGCCAAACGGATGCGGTAAAAGTAATGTAGTTGATGCGCTAAAATGGGTACTTGGCGAACAAAGCACCAAGAGCCTGCGGTCGGGACAGATGTCCGATGTTATATTCAGCGGCTCGGCTTCGAGAAAGCCAATAGGTATGGCTGAAGTGAGCCTGCACTTCTCTCAGGCAGCATCGCTCGGTGTCGAACAGGACGAACTTGTTATAACCCGCAGGCTGTACCGCAGCGGAGACAGCGAATATCTTATCAATAATAAAGCCAGCCGATTAAAAGACGTCCGTGAACTCTTTATGGATACCGGAGTCGGAGTCAGGGCATATTCAATTATCGAACAGGGTCAAATCGCACAAATCCTGACCAGTTCGAAGACCGACAGAAGATTTATCTTTGAAGAAGCGGCGGGAATAAGCAAATATAAAGCACAGAAAAAAGAAGCGCTTCGACGGCTCGAACATGCCGACCAAAACCTGCTGAGACTGGCTGATATCGTCGGCGAAGTACAAAAACAACTGAGAAGCATAAAACTCCAGGCAGGCAAGGCAAGAAGCTACCTGCAATACAACCAAAGACTGAAAGAGCTGCGGGTAACATTCTCGCTGGCTCAATACCACCAGATAACAAACGAAACCACACAGAAAACCGCTCAGGCAGACGAACTGCAGAATCAATTGGCCGCAGTTTCCGCACAGGTTTCGCAAAATGAAGCGAAATTGAGCACACTTGCCGCGGCAATCATCGAAAAAGAAAATGAAATCAACCGCTGCGATAACAACCTGGTAAGCATAACCGGCAGAATCGAACAGCAGCAGCAGAAAATAGAGTTCCTCCATAAAAGAATCCGGGAAATGCAGGATCGCAAAGGGCTTGAAGAGCAAAATATCAAACAGATTCAGCAGCGACTGGCTGATTTCGAGACACAGATTGAACAGGGTGGTTGTGAACTTGAGAACATCAGCGTTATTCTTGAACAGAAATCATCCGAACTTGAAAAACTTCAGGAACAGATAAGAACAATCAACCTGGCCTGCGCCGAAACCGAAACAGAACTGCAGGACGAGAAAACAGGCATAATAGATATTGTCAGGCACACCGCGCAGCTTCACAATGAAATTCAAAGCATAAACATATACCGCAATAATCTCAGCGGACAAAAAGACAGACTGGCCGACAGGGTCAGCCAGGCGAAACAGCAGTTCGAATCCATGCTCGGCGGCAAGGCTCAGAATCAGGCCCGACTCGACGATATAAATAAAGTCATCGCTGAACTGCAGCAGCAGCTCGAATCCAAACGGCAGCAGATAAATCAGATTGACAAAGATGTCGCCCGGACGAACGAACAGCTCGCACAGGAAAGAGAGCAGCGAAGCGCGATACAAAGCGAAATCAAAGTAATCGCCGATATGGAAAACAGACGCGAAGGCATTCATAACGCTGTCAAAAAAATCCTGAACCTGTCGCAGCAAAAACCATTTATCAAAGGCATTATCGCAGACATTATTCGCGCAAAGCCGGAATATGCCGCAGCCATAGAAGCGGCACTGGAAGGCAAAGCGGACGCAATCGTGTCGGACAGCACAGAACAGGTTCTCGGCGACAGGACCCTTGCCGAACAGGCCGGCGGAAGAGTCAGATTCATCTGCACAGACAGACTTGAGCCTTTTGTAGAAAGTCTCAGCTTTCCGCAGGCAGACGGTATTATCGGCAGAGCCGTGGAATTCGTCAGTTTCGACCATGAATACGCCCGGCTCGTCTGGCAGATGCTGGGAAAAACGATTGTCGTTGAAAATATTCAAAAGGCTTTCGAGCTTGCCTCTTTCTGTTCATTCGGCTACAGCTTCGTAACTATCGACGGTGATATACTCAACAGCGACGGCAGCTACAGCACAGGACCTATCGGAAAAGCGGTCGGCCTTATTTCGAGAAAAAGCAGGCTCCTGCAGCTTACCGGCGAAATGGAAAATGTCTCGGCAAATATATCGAGCCTTGAAACCAAGCTCGCCGCAGGCGTCAGGGAAAATGAACACCTCGAAAAACTCTGCAAAGACTTCAGGACAAGCGTCTATGAAGCCAATACTGAAAAGACAAATATCAGTTCTGACCTGAATGTAATCGAGCAGAACATAAAAAGACTTTCACAGGAACAGCCGATTCTGACCAGTGAAATCCAGTCGCTCGAAAAACAAATTTCTGACACTGTCCATAAAGAGTATCAGTCGAAACAGCAGCTTGAGGAGCTTGAAACAGTAAATGTCCAGAGGACAGAACGTATCGCCCAGCTTGAGGCTCAGCTTGCTGAAAAGAAAAAGACACTCGAACAAAACAGTATCGAGCTTACGGAACTGAAAGTCTTCATCGGCCAGGGGCAGGAGCAGAAAAAGGCTATCGAGCAGAAAATAGCGAGCCTGAACGCCCAGACTGAACACGGCAGGAGCGAACTGGCCTCTGCGCAGAATAATATCAAGTCCTGTACCGAACAGATTGAACAGGGCCAGAAAGACATACTCGGCACCGAAGCGGAAATTTCCGAACTGTTCACACAGAAAGACGCCGCCCATAATCAAAGCGTACAACTTCACGAAGAAGTTGAAGCTATGCTGCAGCAGAGAAATCAGACCGAAGAAATACTCAAACATGACAGGCTCCGCCAAAGCGAGCTCGACCAGCAGGTTAACCAGCTTAAAATGGAATTAGGACAGCTTCAGGTCAAGTCAACAGACCTTGTGCAGCGGGTAACGGAAGAGCTTGGTATGGACCTTGTCGCTGAGTATCAAAACTATAATGCGTCAGGCGAAATTAACTGGGACTCTGTCAGAGATGAAATCACGGAGCTTCGCGGTAAAATCGAAAGACTCGGAAACGTCAACGTCGACGCAATCGAACAGCAGGAAGAACTCGAAAAAAGAAATGAATTTTTAACAGGTCAGATAGAAGACCTCAATAACAGCAAAAATCAGCTTCAGCAGTTGATTAACCGTCTCAATAAAGAGTCGATGGATAAATTCGCCGTGACCTTCGAACAGATAAGAACCAATTTCCAGGAAGTATTCAGAAAACTGTTCGGCGGCGGAAAAGCAGATATTCTTCTTGAACAGCCTGAAGATATACTCGAAAGCGGCATCGAAGTTATCGCGCGTCCTCCGGGAAAAGAACCGAGAAGCATCAGCCTGCTGAGCGGCGGCGAAAAAACAATGACTGCGATTGCGCTGCTGTTTGCGATATTCAAAACAAAGCCTTCGCCGTTCTGTTTCCTTGACGAAGTTGACGCCGCTCTTGACGAGGCCAATAACGAGCGGTTCGACCTTATTGTGCAGGAATTCAAAAAGAATTCGCAGTTTGTGATTATCACTCACGCCAAACGCACAATGAGCATTGCTGATACGCTTTTCGGAATAACAATGCAGCAGAAAGGCATCAGCAAGAAGATAAGCGTTACTTTTGATAATTATCAGCCGCAGCAGGAAGAAGCCGCTGTTGCGTAATTCCGTCATCTGTTATTTAAAAACAGATTGCAAAAATGAGGGACATCCTGTACTCTTTGCGGACTCTTTTTATGCCGAAAAAAACAGACATATATAAACTTGCCAACGGAATGACCGTCATCGGTATTCCTGTGGCGAGTGTACAATCGGCGGCATTCGAGTTTCTCCTGCCTGCAGGCGCTTCTGTAATGCCCCACGGCTGCTGCGGAGCGCCGGCGATAATAGAAGACTGGATTTTCAGGGGAGCAGGCGGAAAAACAAGCAGAGAACTTTCTGATATGCTCGACGGGCTGGGCCTGCATCGGGGAAGCGGTGTCGAATCGAAACATATAACTTTATCAGCGGCGCTGCAGGCGGACAACCTGCCGAAAGCAATTGAACTTTACGCCGATATAATTCTCAAGCCCGCTCTCGAACCGGAGCAGTTTGAATATTCAAGACAGCTTGCGCTGCACGGGCTGCTGAGTCTCGAAGACGACCCCAGACACAAAATATCGCTTCTGTTGAGGGAACATTTTTATCCCGACCCGCTGGGCAAAAACACCGCAGGCAAACAGGAAGATTTACAAACTATTACGGCGGAAAAATGTAACGGAATAATTTCCGAAAATTTAAATATCTCTCAAACCATTTTCGCTGTCGCCGGCAAATACGATTTCAAAGAACTCTGTTCGATGCTCGAAAAACTCTTCGCGGGCGAAAAACCGAAAAAGGTAAAAGACATAATCGCCAAAAAACAGCCGCCTGCCTATCATCATTATCCGCACGAAGGTGCACAGGTGCATATTGGAATTATGACAAACAGCGTAACGCCTCATAGCAAAGATTACTACAACGCCAGAGTTGCCGTCGCTGTTCTTTCGGGAGGAATGAGTTCAAGACTGTTTACCGAAGTGAGGGAAAAAAGAGGGCTCTGCTACGCCGTCGGGGCAAGTTATCACAGCTTGAAGGAAGCGGCAGGCATCGGCTGTTACGCCGGAACCACGCCGGACAAAGCTCAGGAAACTTATGACGTAATAATAACGGAGTTCAGAAAGCTTGCCGATGGCATAAGCGAGCAGGAATTGTATCGCGCTAAAATAGGACTTCAAAGCGCACTGATAATGCAAAGCGAATCGACCATGGCCAGGGCCGGCGCCGCCGCGACAGATTACTATATGCTCGGAAAAGTCCGCAGCCTTGAAGAAATAAAACAGAATATAGAAAAAACGACCGTTAAAAGCATTCTTGATTTTATAAAAAATAATCCTTTCGATAAATTCTGCTCTGTAACCATAGGGCCGACGGAGATAAAACCGGTATAAACATGGAATTCAAACATAAAAAACTTGCGAATGGCCTGAATATCATCGGCGAAGTCAACAAAGACGCCCAATCGGCAGCGACAGGCTTTTTTGTTAAGACAGGCTCCCGCGATGAAACCGATGAAGTCAACGGTGTGAGCCATTTTCTCGAGCATATGCTCTTTAAAGGCACAGATAAAATTTCAGCACACGATGTCAACCGGAAATTCGACGACCTCGGCGCACAATACAACGCGGGCACCGCCGAGGAATATACTATTTATTATTCCGCAATTCTGCCCGAGCAACTCATCGAAGCCGCCGAACTATGGTGCAAATTGATGCGGCCGGCACTGAGAGATGATGATTTCAATATGGAAAAAAATGTCATCCTCGAAGAAATAGCGATGTACAAGGACCTGCCGGAGTTCGACGTCAGGGAAAGCTGCAGGACACTGCATTTCGGCTCGCATCCCTGCGGCAAAAGCGTCCTCGGCTCGGTCGAAAGCATAAAGGCACTGACAAGCGGACAGATGAGAAAATATTTCGAAAGCAGGTACGCCCCGAATAATATAACTGCCGCGATTGCGGGAAATTTCGACTTCGAGAAAATCTGCGGCTGCATAGAAAATCTTTGCGGCATCTGGAAACCCAAACAGGCCGAGCGGAAAACTGAATTTTTCGCCGGAACCGCTAAAAAGGAACATCAAAAGAAAAAAAGTCTCAACTGTCAGCATACCTGCCTGATGAGTCCTACAGTTTCATATCAGGACGAAAGAGCTTATGCCGCGACATTGCTTACCAAAATTATCGGGGACGACACCGGCTCGAGATTTTTCTGGGAACTGGTTGACAGCGCTATCGCTGAAACAGCGAGTATGCACTGCGAAGCAATGGACGGAGTAGGCGCTTTTTACAGCTATATCCGAACTGATTCGCAGAACGGCTCCAAAGCCATACAAATCGTCGAGAATATTTTCAAGTCTCTGAAGCAGGATAAAATTTCCGCCGCCGAACTGCAAAAAGCCAAAAACAAGGTACTGTCAGGCATTACAATTAAAAATGAAATACCGATGGGAAGACTTATTGAACTGGGGCTGAACTGGGTTTATCTGGGGCAGTATCGGCCGATTGAAGACGAAATTCAACGAGTAAAAAAAGTAACGCAGGCTGATATACAAAACCTTATCGAAGAATTTCCGCTTGAAAATTTCACGCAATTCTCTATCGGGCCGGAATAATAGCTTTCGTTTGATTTTTTATGTATTTGTGCTATAATACCGGCTATGCAGAACGATAAAAAAAATGACAGCAGAATAACCCCCAAAACCACGCCTCGTAATATGCCGACATTTGAGGAGATGATGAAAAGTACAAATAAACCAACGATTCAGGATACCGACAAAAAAGAATTCGTGAGCCAAATAGTAGAGAAAATCAGCCGGGCAAACGACGAAGATTTCTCAACGGAAGTGCCGTCATTCGACCTCGGACAGCAGATTCTCGCACAGCACAGAAAAATAGCCGCTCTTAAAAGAAAATCTCCCCTGCCGTCAAATCCTGCAAGCAAAACCCAACCTGCCGTATCGACAAAGGTTGTGCCAATCCAGTCCATATCCCATGCACCGGCTTCGCCGCAGCAAAAAATTATCGCTGAAATAATCGCCAGGGAAATCCTGACTCTGACCGGGGCAAGGCAATAAAACAAACCGTAGCGTCCTAACTGCTTTAATAACAAAAAGATATAAACAAACCCCATTTAAAGTCTTTGTTGACAACACCCCATTTTTAACTTAATATACTGCGTTTTTAAGGTTTGAATTCTGGAGATATTCTAATTATGACAACTGTAACTTTGATAACAGGCGACGGTATCGGGCCGGAAATCGCCGAGGCAGCAAAAAGATGTATTGACGCAACCGGCGCAGGTCTCAAATGGGAATTGGCTGAGGCCGGCGTTGATGTTATGGCTAAAACCGGCAATCCGCTGCCGCAGGCCACTATTGATTCTGTAAAGAAAAACGGTATCGGCTTAAAAGCTCCAATCACTACGCCGGTCGGAACAGGTTTCAGGAGCATCAACGTCTATTTAAGACAGGAGCTGGAACTTTACTCCTGCCTGCGGCCGTGCAAAAGTTACAAAGGCGTTCGAAGCAGATACAGGGATATCGACCTTGTGATTGTGCGCGAAAATACCGAAGACCTTTATGCGGGCATCGAATTCGAAAAAGGAAAAGACGAAACAATAGAACTTATCAACTGGCTCAATAAGCACAGTAAAAGACAAATCGGCAGCGACGCCGGCATAAGCATCAAGCCAATCAGCGTTAAAGGCACAGAAAAAATCGTCAGTTTCGCCTTCGAATACGCCAGAAAATACGGCAGAAAAAAAGTAACGTCCGTCCACAAGGCCAACATTATGAAATATACCGACGGCCTTTGGCTGGAAATCAGCAGAGAAGTAGCGAAGAAATACTCCGACATCGAATTTGAAGACCGAATCGTCGATAATATGTGTATGCAGCTTATTCAAAAGCCGGAACTCTACGATGTGCTGGTTCTGCCGAACCTTTACGGCGATATTCTCAGCGACCTGTGCGCAGGACTTGTCGGCGGACTTGGCGTCGCGCCGGGAGCGAATATCGGCGATAAAGGCGCTATCTTCGAGGCTACGCACGGCAGCGCACCAAAATACGCAGGCCAAAACAAAGTCAATCCGTGCGCCCTGATTCTGTCCGGCGTACTGATGCTTCAGCACCTGGGCAAAACAGATGAAGCAAGAAAACTCGAAGACGCCGTTGCCGCCGTGATTGCGGAAGGCAAAGACGTAACTTACGATATGAAAGCCGACAGGAATGACCCGACCGCTGTCGGAACAAGCCAAATGGCCGATGCGATTATTAAAAAAATAAAAAGTCAAAAATAGAAATTGAGGAACCGGCCCTGAGCGAAATTTTCTGGCGAAAATTAGTTACTTTAAAAAATCCGCCGCTCGGCCATAAGTCCGTTTGGGGATGGCTTACGCTACTGTTGCGTTCGGTACTGCTCGTACTTTCCTGTTTTTATCGATTCGCGGTTGCTTTACGAAATATGCTCTATGACAAGTCTATCCTGAAAACAGTAAAAGTTCCCGCTGCCGTGATAAGTATCGGCAATATCACCACGGGCGGAACGGGCAAGACGCCGCTGGTTGCATGGCTGTGCAATTATTTTACCGACAGGAATATCAAAACCGCTGTGCTGACAAGAGGCTACAAAGTCAAAAATTCTGTTTTTGCCGATGAGCCTGCAATGCTCGCCAAGGCTTCGCCGCAGGCGAAAGTCATAGTCAACCCGGACAGAATCGCCGGCGCAAAAAAAGCGATAAGCGAAAACAACGCCAAACTGCTGATTATGGACGACGGTTTTCAGCATCGAAAACTGGCAAGAGATGTCAATATAGTCGCTATTGACGCGACTGAACCGTTCGGCTATGAAAAACTTCTGCCCGCCGGCCTGCTGCGGGAACCTCTCGGCTCGCTGAAAAGAGCCGATGCAGTGGTAATAACACGTTCCAACCAGAACAGCCCTGAAAAAATCAGCGAAATTAAAAACAGGATATCGCAAATTAACCCTGATATTGTCTTTGCCGCGGCCGTGCATAAGCCACTATGCATAAAGCTTATAAAAGACCGGCAGATGCCGTTAAATGCACTTGCCGACAGGAAAATCTATGCTTTTTGCGGCATTGGAAACCCGGATGCCTTTTTTCAGACTCTGTCAGATATGGCTCTTAACATTGTCGGTACAAAAGTATATAATGACCACCATAAATACAGCGATGCCGATATCACGGCTATTTACGAAGACGCAAGATACAAACAGGCAGAGCTTGTCCTTACAACGCATAAGGACTGGATAAAAACCGCTCTTTTGTGTATTGATAAATTTGAAATACCGTTCGCCGCAATGCTCGTAGAACTTGCGTTTATTGACGGACAGGAAAAAGTCATCGCTCTTGTGAATAAGGCTCTTGAAAAATATGTATGACGAACTGATAAATATTGTACAAAACCTCGGCTCGCCCAAAGTGCTGCTGGCCGGAGATTTTCTGCTCGACATTTATGTTTACGGCGACGCCCTGAGAATAAGTCCGGAAGCGCCGGTGCCTGTTCTGAAAGTCGTCAGCAGAGAATACCGACCCGGCGGAGCAGCATCTGTCGCGGCGGACCTGGCGGCGCTTGGAGCAAAAACACTGTGCCTGGGTACGGTTGGAAAAGATGTAAACGCCCAAACTCTTAGAGAATTGCTTAAAAATACCGGCGCCGATATTTCCGGGCTGGTTGAAGTTGCCGACAGACCTACAATCACAAAACAAAGATTTGTCGGCCTTGCCCAGCATATTCATCCTCAGCAATTGTTAAGAGTAGACGAGGAAAAAGATGAGACTTTGAGTAACCAACACTATGAAAAACTTCTCGACCTGTACAAAAAGAAACTTTCGCAGGCCGATATCGTATGCCTGCAGGATTACAACAAAGGACTATTTGAAAAAGATTTTTGCGTTTCGCTGATTAAACTTGCCAAATCGGCGGGGAAAAAAGTTTTGATTGACCCTGCTCCAAAAGCGGATTTTGCAAAATACCGCGGTGCTTCGGTAATTACGCCCAACCGTCTCGAGGCATCAACAGCATCTGAAATTAACATAAAAACTATTGATGATGCCGCCAAAGCAGCGGTAATCCTTACCGAAAAACTTGATATCGATACCATTGTAATAACTCTGGATAAAGAAGGTTCATACCTGAAGACCGATTCCATCGAGCAGCATATTCCGACAATAGCGAGAAAAGTTTATGATGTCAGCGGCGCCGGAGATATGGTACTGGCCTCGCTTGCGGCCGCACTTGCGGCAGGAGTAGATTACAAAACGGCTGTCGAAATATGCAACGTCGCAGGCGGCATTGAAGTCGAAAAATTCGGTACAGCTACCGTTTCCATCGAGGAAATAGTAAACGAACTAATAAGCAGAAAACAAAAAAGCGGTTCAAAAATTAAAAGTGTCGACCAGCTCATAAGCCAACTCAAATGGCACAGAGGTCATAAACAGAAAATCGTATTCACCAACGGATGTTTCGATGTTTTGCACAGAGGCCATATAGAATTTCTTAGTTTCTGTAAAAAACACGGCGATATCGTCGTACTCGGTCTGAACAGCGACAAAAGCGTTAAAATTATAAAAGGTCCGGAAAGGCCCATCAATAACCAGCTCGACAGAGCGGCCGTTCTTTCTGGGCTGGAAAGCGTTGACTACATCGTAATATTCGACGAGCCAGACCCGCTAAATATAATAAAACAGGTAAAACCGGATGTCCTTGTCAAAGGACAGGATTGGGCGGAAAAAGGCGTCATCGGCAGAGAATTTGTCGAATCAACCGGCGGAGAAGTAGTTCTCGCTCCTCTGGTCGAAGGAAAAAGCTCCACCAATACCATAGAAAAAATGAAATCCTTAAGGAAACACAGCAAATGAAAAACCACATCATCCAAACAATCGCGATGCACAGAAAAATGCTCGACAATTTAGAGGCGGATTGCATCAGGGCAATTGAAGACACCGCCAAAACAATTATCAAAAGCATTGAAAAAGGCGGAATACTGTATATCTGCGGCAACGGCGGTTCGGCCGCCGACGCTCAGCATATCGCTGGAGAATTTATCGGCAGATTTCTGCGTGAAAGAAAGGCACTGCCCGCGGTCGCCCTTTCAACCGATACATCGATTATAACCTGTATAGGCAATGATTACAGCTTTGAAGATATATTTGCAAGACAGGTTGAAGGACTCGTAAAAAAACGGGACTGCCTGTGGGCGTTTTCAACAAGCGGCAAAAGTCCCAACATTTTAAAAGCGGCGAAACTCGCAAAAAAACTTGGAGCAAAAGTCATAGCGTTTACCGGCAAAAAAAACAGCCCGCTCGAAAAACTCGCCGATGTCTGTCTTTGTGCCGAGGCGGACAAGACTTTCGCCGTGCAGGAAATCCATCAGATTGCATATCATATAATCTGCGATCTGGTCGAAAAACATTTTGCATAGGAAATAAATTATGCCTGACAAAGCAATCTTTCTCGATAGAGACGATACTATCATCGAAGATACCGGCTATATAAACAGCGCAGAACAGGTGAAGCTCGTTCCGGCCGCGGCCTCTGCTATTGTCGAACTTAGAAAAATGGGTTACAAACTAATCGTCGTCTCCAACCAGTCCGGCATCGCCCGTGGAATAATTACCGAACAGGCACTGGCACAGGTACACGAAAGATTAAAGCTGCTTTTAGCGGAGCATAACGCCTATTTAGACAGGATATACTACTGCCCTTATCATCCTGAAGGAGCGATAGCGAAATTTCGCAAGGACAGTGACTGGCGAAAACCAAAACCCGGAATGCTGCTTGCCGCTTCAAAGGAAATGAAAATAGACCTGGCCCAGTCGTGGATGATCGGCAACGCTTACATCGACATCGCCGCCGGAAAAGAGGCCGGATGCAGAACCATTCTTATAAAA
This sequence comes from Phycisphaerae bacterium, assembly GCA_041652575.1. Classification (NCBI taxonomy): domain Bacteria; kingdom Pseudomonadati; phylum Planctomycetota; class Phycisphaerae; species Phycisphaerae bacterium. The sequence goes on from JBAZHC010000004.1 coordinate 125,875, forward strand.
TCGCACTTAAAACCGCCTGTAAAAAAAGCTGACGACCCTGACCCAGATTTTGAGGTGATAAACCTGCGGGAAGCGGTCAACGTAGTCAAGAGAGAAATTACACGAAAGCCCGCACCCGAGCAGCCGGGGCCGTCAGAAACTATACAACAGGCCGAAGACACACAGCTGCAGCAGACTGTTGCGGACATTAAGCCTGAACCGCAGTTGCCGCCGGAAGAAAAACCACAACAGATACCTGAAGAAAAAATACAGACTGAACAGCCTCCGGAGACAAAAACGGTCAATCAGCCTGCCCTTGAGTCCGACAGAACAGAACAATTGCTGGAGGAAATTAAACTTCTGCTTAAAAGCCATCAGAGGAACGAACAGTTTACTGAATTTTCCGCTATGAAGTTTACCGCAGGGGTTATACAGGTTCTTGTACTGTTCTGCCTCGTTGTGGCCGTATGGTACAAACTATCCCCGACAGGAAAAGACAACGCAGCCTTTACCGCTATCGGCTTTGCGATGGTCTTTCAGCTCATAGCGCTTACACTTTATGTTATGCACAAAGACAAGTAACGGAACCGGCGTATTATGAGCTGTAAAAATATATTAGTCTGGCTGCCTTCACCTATGGGCGACGCTATAATGGCAACGCCGAGCCTGCGATGCATCAGAAATCTCTTTGCAAAAGACAAAATTTTCTTTTGCGCAAACAAAACCGTCGCGGAAATCCTGTCCGGCTGTCCATTCGCCGACCAGTGGATAACAATCAAAGGAAACAATCCTTTCGCAGCGGCCCGGGAACTGAAAAAATATAATTTTGATACCGCAATCCTTTTGAAAAATTCATTCGCTTCTGCCCTTGCAGTATTTCTGGCAGGCATTAAAACACGCACAGGATACGCAAGAGACGGCAGAGGTATTTTTTTAACAGAAAAAATTATTCCGTCCAAAATCGCTTCTTTCCGCTTTAAACCGCTTTCAGCAATTGATTATTATCTGGCAATAGCCTCCCGGCTCGGTGCAGATACTGCAAACACAAAAACAGAGCTTTGCATCAGCGAAGGCGACAAAAAGGCGATTCTCGAAAAGTTTGGCGAAAAATTAAACGGTTCGAAACCTCTTGTTATACTCGTGCCGGGCGGAGCGTTCGGGCCGAGCAAGCTCTGGTCTGAGGAAAGATTTGCGCAAACTGCCGATTTTCTTATCGAAAAATTTTCAGCCAATGTGTTTATATCTGTAAGTCCCGTCAAAGAGGAAACTCAGATTGCAGAAAAAATCTGCTCTGCGGCAAAACATCCGATTATAAATCTGGCGAAAACTCCTGTTACGCTTGGGCAGTTAAAGACATTATTTTCATTTGCACAGCTTGTAATTACCAATGATACAGGCCCTCGTCATATAGCTATCGCGATTAATCGAAAAGTCATAACGCTTTTCGGGCCGAACAACCCCGCCTGGACAGAAAATGAATATCCTGATGAAATAAAAATTATCGCTGATGTCCCCTGTGCGCCCTGCGATAAACCCGTCTGCAAAAAAGACAAGCATTACTGTATGGAATCAATAACCGCACAGGCGGTTTGTGAGGCTGCTGAAAAATTTCTTGCCGGGGGCTCAAAATGAATGAGTTTGTGAAAATCGCCCCCAATTTCACCGTTCGCAGCGATTTCGTAGACTGTTTCAGGCAGATGAAACTGCAAAGTATAAATGATGTCTTTGATTTTTCTCTGGGCAAAAGCCTGACGAAAAAAAATCTGGCATCTTTTCGTGAAAGAATAATGTTTGAGACGGCCGGCCCCAATGCAACCCTGTTTCTAAAACGTTATCAGAATATTCCAAAACTGACACAATTAAAAAACTGGCTAAACAGACAAAAAAGAATATCGACAATGGCCTGTGATTTTGTCCCGGCCGAAAAATTACAAGAACTCGGCATAAACACGCCGCAAACAATCGCATTCGGCCAGGAATGGAATGGATTATTTGAAAAGCGAAGTTTCATCATAACCGAAAAAATCCCCGATTCAGTCAGTCTCGAAGAAAAACTTCCGAAAGTAACAAAAAACTTCATCGAAAATCTTGCGGCTTTTGTAAGAAAATTCCACAACACCGGTTTTCGCCATCGCGATTTATATCTTTGCCATATATTCTGCAATTCACAGGGGCAATTCACACTTATCGACCTTAACAGGGTATTTAAGCCCTTTGTTTTTTCTCAAAAATATTGTATAAAAGACCTTGCTCAGCTTTACTATTCGGCGCCGGGCGATATCGTTACAAAAACTGACCGGCTGCGATTCTTTTTAACCTATCTGCAAAAAGAAAAACTATCAAGACAGGACAAATTACTTATAAAAAAGATTAAATCAAAGGCTAATCGAATGGCCAAACACGACAAAAAACACAACAGAGCCGTGCCGTTCGAGAAAGATTAAACTGATGAAACTTGCGATAATAACAGAACGGGCAAATATAACATTGGGCGGAGCGGAAAAAAGCATCTTTGAGCTTGCCGCCAGGATGTCTCTGCTCGGAGTCGATGTTAAAATTCTCGCCGCTACAGGCACTGCGTCATCCCAACGGGTCAGGATTCTATGCGGCAATACCGAAAAACGCATTTCCTTAAAAATATTCGAACGGGCCGTTCGGCAGCATTTGAGCGAAGAACATTATGATATAATCCACAGCGTACTCCCCTTCGATTTCGCCGATGTTTATCAGCCCAGGGGCGGAAGCTACCCGGAAGCGGCTATCCGTAATGCGGCAAGCTATAATCTCGCCGCCTTGAGAATTTTCAAGCTTCTGACAAGCTTTGCCAATTTCAGAAGAACTGCACTTGCACGGGCGGAAAAGAAAATCTGTAAAAAAGAAAATGGCCCTGTCGTCGCCGCATTAAGCGAATATGTAAAAACGCAATTCAAAAGGCATTACAATCTGCCGGATAGTAAAATATTCGTTATTCCAAACGGAATTAAACTTACTCACAGTCTAAACAAGGCTCGAAGCGATAAGCTCCGTTCACAGATACTTGCGAAATTGAAAATCAAAGAAGCTCAGCAGCCCGTATTTTTCCTCTTTGCCGCTAACAATTTCAGGCTTAAAGGTCTCGTTCCCATTATCCGGGCGATGAAAATTCTTACTGACAAACTGACTAAAAGGCCTCCTTACCTGGTCGCGGCAGGAAAAGGCTCCGCAGCGGATTATCGCCGGCTCGGCCGAAAATTAAAAATTGAAGACAGGATAATTTTTATCGGCCCGACCCCGCATATTCAAAACGCCATAGATGTAACCGATGTCGCGGTACTGCCGACTTACTACGACCCATCAAGCAGATTCATCCTCGAAGCACTGGCGGCAGGCAAACCCGCAATTACTACCAGGTACAACGGCGCAGCAGATTTATTTACCGCCGACAGACATGGCAAAATTTTTGACTCGCCCGACGATATCGATTCTCTTGCCGAGGCAATGAGATATTTTTGCAATACCGAAAATCTTGCTGCCGCAGGAAAAGCAATCGAAGATGACGATATCAAATCAAAGGTTTCAATTGAAACTCACTGTAGAAAACTTCTTGTGTTATATGACCAGATAATCGAAAACAGGACACAAAAATGATGGCTGTAGTTTTAATTATTATTTCCTATTTTATCGGCTCAATTTCTTTTGCGATGCTGATTGCGAGAATGCACGGCATAGACCTTCGTGCAATTGGTTCAGGAAATCTGGGCGCGACAAATCTTGCCCGCGCCTGCGGCAAAAAATGGGCTTATATCTGCTTTGCCCTCGATGTACTTAAAGGTTTCGTCCCTGTCATCGCGGCAAAGCTATTGATTATCCCTGCTTCTCCATCAGCGGCACTCCTCACTGTCTGGCTGGCAACAGGCATCGCCGCAATCTTGGGCCATATTTTCCCGTTCTATCTTAAATTCAAAGGTGGAAAAGGCGTCGCTACAAGTTTCGGCGTTGTACTTGGCATCTGGCCTTATTACACAATTCCGGGTCTTATCGTGTTTGTCCTGTGGGCGGTGATTGTACTTATCTGGAAATATATCTCACTTGCTTCTGTTATTGCCGCAGCGATTTTCCCGATAGTAATGATTATTCTGACAGGAATATTAAAAAACTGGTACTTTAGCACTCTATGGCCGCTGATTTTGGCGGCAGCTATTTTATGTTCTCTGGTGATATTCCTTCATCGCACTAATATAAAAAGACTCCTCGACGGCAACGAAAATAAAGTCCTGCAAAAGGAAGACTAAGCCTTTAATTTAGATTCGAGAATCTTTGCCACCACTTGAGGATTCGCAGTTCCCTTTGTTTTCTGCATTACCTGCCCCATTAAAAAGCCGTGAGCTTTTTTGCTTTTCTTATCGCCGCTTTTGGCGTCCGCAACAGCCTGAGAATTCGCCGCGATAACCTCATCGACGATCTTTTCGAGTTCGCCCGCATCGCTTTTCTGCAAAAGATTGAGCGTTTCCGCTATTTTGCCGGGCAGTTCTTTGCTTTCTGTCATCTTCGCAAAAATCGTAACAGCAGCAGTTGCGCTTATCTGGCCTGAATCCGCCATTTTCGCAAGTTCGGCAAGTCTCTGCGGCTCTATACCGAGTTCCGCGACAGCGCAGCCTTTCTCATTAGCGATTTTCAAGCCGGCTTGTGTGATAAGATTGCAAATTCTTTTCGCGTCTCCGCCGGCCTTTACAGCATTATCGAAAAATTCCGCCGTTACCCTGTCTATCGTTAATACGCCCGCGTCATAATCACTCAAACCGTACTGACTGACGAAGCGAGCCTGCATTTTCAGCGGCAGTTCACAAAGTTTTGCATTAATTTCATTGAGCCATTTTTCATTCACAACAACCGGCACAAGGTCGGGGTCGGGAAAATAACGGTAATCGTGCGCCTCTTCCTTTTCTCTCTGCAAAACGGTAACTTCTCTTACATCGTCCCAGCCGAAGGTTTTTTTATTGCCGCTCTGCATAATCTCACCGCGTTCGAGGAAATTTTCAAGCTGCCGGTGCGCCTCATACGCCACACTTTTTTCAAGTGCTTTGAAGCTGTTAAGATTTTTAACCTCTGTGATGGGAGTTTTATATTCGCTGCTGTCTTTTTTAATATGCAGATTTACATTCGGCTCGAACCGCATATGACCTTTCTGCATATCCGCTTCTGAAACGCCCAGGAAACGTACAATCCTCTGCAATTCAACAGCCAGAGATTTTACTTCTTCGGCACTGTTAATATCCGGCTCTGTTACAATTTCCATTAACGGCGTTCCTGCCCTGTTAAGGTCAACCTGTGAAAAATTCCCTGCCGTATGAATATTTTTGCCGGCGTCTTCTTCAAGATGCACCCTGCGAATGCGGATTTTTTTCGCCGTACCGTCGGAAACGGGAATTTCTATAAATCCATTTGAGCCTATCGGCAAATCGTATTGACTTATCTGATAATTTTTCGGCAAATCGGGATAGTAATAACTTTTTCTGTCCCATTTCGTAAATTCCGCTACTTTGCAGTTAAGAGCGGTTGCCGTAAGAATTGCAAATTCTACCGCCTGTTTATTCATTACAGGCAGCGCGCCCGGCAGACCGAGACAAACCGGACAAACTCTGCTGTTTGGCTCTGCCGCGAATGCAAGCTCGCAGCCGCAGAACATCTTCGTCCGCACGGCAAGCTGCACGTGAATCTCAAGCCCAACAATAATCTTTTTGTCTATATCAGCCATTATATAAACCACGAATTTTTTACTTTTTATTTACTTCTATTTAACCACGAATAAACACGAATATACACTAATTTATATTTATTATTTATATCGCTATATTTGTACCCATTGTTCTGTTTCTACTCTATATTTTTCCCAAAAATTTCTTAATTTTTCTAAAGTTTCTTTAGAAGACAAAGGCTCATCGAGATATTCAAATAAATCAAATTCGTCAAATTGGCCATATTCAGGAATAGATAAAACAGAACCAAAACCACAAAATAAGACCTTATTCCCTATAAAACTTGCCGTTTTGCAAATAATTTTATGAACATCTAAAACTTTGCCTAAGGCATTCTTAATTTCATCCGCGATTCCATTCCTACTCTCAGGCGTAGCTGAATGTGCAATATATTTATTTACATAATCGCACAAATCCTTAATTTTTATCAATTCATCCATAAGATTCTTAAAAATACTATCTGGAATTAAATCGTCAGGACTTCTTTTGTCAGCAGCTATCCCCACTATAGAATCTATCCGCCTATGAAAATCTGTAGAAAATTCTATTTCATCTAAATTATGAAAGGCGAGAATATTTTTTCTGGTCAACAATGTGCTATTCTTTTTTATGTCTTCAATTAGATTATACAACGAATAAACTGTGTATTGTTTATTTTTTTGCACCCTATCTAAGTCTTTATCTACCAGTTTTCTTATTGACAGTAATTGGGTTTTGAAAAAAGCATCATTAATAAAACAATAAAGTCTTCTATTTTCTTTGATATTGCCTCTTTCATCTTTAGCTTTGTATTTCCTCGACTCATTTATGCACTGAAAAAAGGCACAATCGCTAATCATATCATAGATTTGATTACGAATAGAATGCATATCCTTTCCCAAAAGCATATTCTTCCACTCTTCGAATTTCTCTTGAAAACCTTTGACAGGTTGTACTTTAGAAACAGAATTTTTGTGTTTATTCGTGTTCATTCGTGGTTAATTAGTTCGTCATAAAACCAATCTCTTGTAAGTAAATTTTGGATTGCCGAAATTTAAAATTAATCCTAATTTCATTCCCGTAGCACGCAGATAATTCAATACTTGTGCTGTATGGACATTAGTAATGGCTTCAACAGTCTTTAATTCCAATATAATCTTGTTGTCCACAAGAATATCCGCAAAATACTGGCCTATCACTTTTTCATGGAAATAAACATTAGCTGGAGCCTGCTGTCTTGCAGGAATTCCATCCCTTTCAAACAGCATCATCATCGCATTCTCATACACTTTCTCCAGAAAACCACACCCAAGTTCATTATGCACCTCAAGTGCCAATCCTGTGAGTTTATAAGATAAATCCTTATAAATTATATTTTCTTCATCACACATTTAAGGCCGAATAAAAATTTTATTTAGTGTTTATTAGTGTTCATTCGTGGTTAATTATATATTTATAAAATTCGTGGTTTTTGTTTATGAAAATCCGTCTGATTTTCAAACATCTTTGCTATTCGTAAAAGTTTTTCTTCCTGGAATGTCGATGCTATTATTTGCAATCCTATCGGAAGATTTTTATCATCGAAGCCGCAGGGAATACTCATCGCCGGCACTCCCGCGAGATTTACAGCGATTGTATAAACATCTGAAAGATACATCTGCAGCGGGTCGGCTGTCTTTTCGCCGATATTAAACGCGGTCGTCGGACTTGTCGGCATTATAATACAATCCGCTTTTTCAAATGCAGCGGTAAAATCGCTCCGGATAAGATTTCGTACTTTAAGTGCTTTCAGATAATACGCGTCATAATAGCCGCTGGACAGCGCGTAAGTGCCCAGCATAATGCGTCTTTTGACTTCCTGTCCAAACGCCTCGGCACGCGATTTTGTGTAAATCTCGATATAATCGCCCGCGTTTTTGGTTCTGTGTCCGTAATGCACGCCGTCGTATCTGGCAAGATTGCTCGATGCTTCCGCCGTAGCGATTAAATAATATGCCGCAATCGCGTATTCGAAGTGCGGCATTTTTATTTCGATAATTTCCGCGCCGCTTTTCTTATAAATATCAATCGCCCCTTTAACCGCGGCAACAACCCGGCTGTCGGCCCCTTCGAGCAATTGCGGCACAACAGCTATTTTCAAATCTTTTACGCCGTTTTCTATTCCGGCAGAATAATCACACCTCGGAGATATTTTTTCATCGACGCTTGTGCTGTCTTTTTCATCATGCCCTGCGATAACACTCAACATCAATGCGCAATCGGCAGAATCTCTTGTTAATGGCCCAATCTGGTCGAGACTCGAACCATAAGCTACAAGGCCATATCGTGAAACTCTGCCATAGGTAGGTTTCAGGCCGACAAGGCCGCAGAAACTTGCAGGCTGCCTGATAGAGCCGCCTGTATCGGAGCCAAGAGCAGCAAAGCACATTTGTGCCGCTACCGCCGCCGCCGAGCCGCCGCTGCTTCCGCCGGGAACCCTGTTTTTATCCCAGGGATTAACCGTCTTTTTCAGACCCGAATTTTCAGTGCTCGAACCCATCGCGAACTCATCGAGGTTTGTCTTGCCGATTATGACAGCGTCAGCGGCAAGTAATTTATCAATCACAGTCGCATTGTAAGGCGAATGGAAATTTTCAAGAATCTTTGACCCGCAGGTAGTTGCGCCGAATGTTGTGCACATATTATCTTTAACAGCTATCGGCACACCCGCCAAAACACCAATGGGCTTTTTGGCAGCGATTTTTCCGTCAATCTCTTTTGCTTTTTGCAGGGCATCCTGTTTGAAAGTACTTAGAAACGCGCCGATTTGGCCGTCATATTTTTCTATCTGCCCAAAGACTGCCGAAACAGCACCGCTGCTTTTTATCTCGCCTTTGGCGATTTTATCGCGTAATTGACTGCAGCTTAGTTTTATTATTTCATCGTTCATTGTTTACTATTTTTTATGACTCAAAAACCATTTGTATAATTCATCATTTGCATAAGTTTCCTCCCAGCAGCCATGCCCAACTTCCGGATAAATGGTAAATTTCACGTCATTGTTGCCCGCCGCTTTAATTGCATCAACCATTTCCTGCGACCTTTGCAGGGGCACAACATCATCCTTTGCACCATGAAAAGCCCATACAGGAATAGTTATCCGTTTTGCCAAAAACAAATCACCGCCTCCACATACCGGCGCTATTGCGGCAAATTCCTGCGGATACCTTTCAGCCATATACCATGTACCGAAACCGCCCATACTCAGTCCGGTCAGATAAACTCTCGAAGCGTCGACATTATATTCAGTTTTTATATGGTCAATCAGCGCTTTTAAAGATTCAGCATATTCCGTCCACCACGCACCTTCAGGGCACTGCGGCGAAACGACAATAAACGGAAAATCTGTTTTCTTCTCCAGCATCTTCGGAATGCCCCACACTTTTACTTTTTTTAAGTCATTTCCGCGTTCGCCTGCCCCGTGAAGAAATACAATCAAAGGCAATGGCCGGCCTTTTTTGTCATAACCATCTGGCAGATATAACAAATATTTCAAACTTATCTGTACTTTAAAAACTTTTTCCTGCTGCTTTGATTTATTCATAGAACACGCCTTATTGCCGCAATAACCGTAAACTGTTAAAAACAAAACAATAAATAATATAGCTGTTTTGGAAATTAACTTCATAGGCTTGAATCTCCTTCCAGTATTTTGGGAACAATGAAAAACTGCTCATCTTTATCCGGAGCATTGGCAAGAGTTTTTTCAGTTCCTAATGATTGTTTTACTATGTCTTCTCTGAGGCAGTTATTAATCGGCAGACAATGTGCCAGCGGCTCGACTTTGCTCGTGTCCAGTTGATTAAGTTTTTCCACATATTCGAGGATAGCGCTAAGTTGACCTGTAAACTGGGTAATTTCAGTCTCGCTCAAATCCAGCCTGCTCAATTTGGCTACCCGTCTTACCTGTTCGATATCGATTTTTTTCTGAGCCATATCTTATACAAATTCAATATGAGTTTTAAAGTTTTTGTCATCTGCCTGTGGAAAATCGCTGCGGAAATGAACGCCCCTGCTCTCAGTTCGGGCCTCTGCCGCCTTTGCCATCATCAGGCAAACTGTAAGCATATTCTGGCATTCCCAGCCCTGCGGCAAATCGAAAACCTTATCCAGCACATACCGCTGCCAGAACGAGATAATTTCCTGTGCCTCGGCAAGGGGCTTTGCAAGACGGGTTATGCCGACGTTTCGCCACATAAGCGAACGAAGCGAATTAAGCACATCGGCGGTATCGAGCCTGCTCCTGTCGGATTGTGGTATATCGTAACGAAACTTTTTCAGACTCACACCGTCCCGGCTGGATTGCTCTGCCGCCTGACTGCCGGCAATTCTGCCAAAGACCAGCCCTTCAAGCAGCGAATTACTGCCGAGCCTGTTTGCGCCGTGCAGACCCGTCGAGGCAACTTCGCCGCAGGCAAAAAGATTGGCGATATTCGTTCGTGCCATACTATCCGTCTTTACGCCGCCAATCATATAATGGGCACTCGGACGAACAGGTATCAGGTCTTTGCTTATATCGATATCGAAACTTGTCACAAGTTCGCTGATTAGCGGAAAACGCTTCGCGAAATAATTCTTGTCGAAATGGCGAATATCCAGAAAAACATGTGTCGCACCTGTTTTGAGCATTTGAGACAGAATCGCCCTGCTGACAATATCGCGTGACGCAAGTTCGGCGTCGCGATGATACTCCGCCATAAAGGCATAATTATTGATATCCCGCAGAATCGCTCCTTCGCCGCGGAGAGTCTCTGTTATAAGCGCCCTCGACGCACCGGCTATATAAAGCGTAGTCGGATGAAACTGCATAAATTCCATATCGCATAAAACCGCGCCTGCCCGCGCAGCTACAGCAAGGCCGTCGGCGGTAGCGACTTCCGGATTGGTTGTCTCGCGATACAGCCTGCCTGCGCCGCCCGTGGCAAGGATAGTCGTCTTTGCCCAGATGATTTCCATCATTCCTTTGGAGTTATGACCAATTACGCCCAGACAGTCGCCGTCATCGCTTGTAATAAGGTCTACTGTATAGTAGTTTTCGATAATGGTTATGTTATCAAACTGTCTGACCTTATTTATAAGCGCCTGTGCAATCGCTTTGCCGGTATTGTCGCCGAGGGCATGAGCGATACGAGCGTGACTATGCCCGCCTTCGAGCGTAATGGAGATTGAACCATCCTGTTTCTTGTCGAATTCAGCGCCCCATTTGAGCAGTTCTCTCACAAGGCCGGGACCATCATTTACGACCCGTTCTACTGTATCGTTATCACATATACCGCAACCGGTATTTAATGTATCTTTAATATGCGAAGCGAAACTGTCGCCGGCATCAAGTACCGACGCGATGCCGCCCTGAGCGTTCCACGTATTGCTGTCTTCGAGCGTCTTTTTGCAGACCAGCACAACTTCACAACCATTTGCCGCCGCTTCAATCGCCGCGCGAAGCCCCGCCACACCGGCGCCTATTATTAAACAATCCGTAAAAAGCTGCTGGGTCGCAGCGGTATTTATCGGCACAAGGTAACGTCTCAAGTCAGGTTTTTTCAATGTCGCAGCCTTATCATTCATATATTTAAATCTTCAATAATTTTTGACCAGTCAACTTTATTTAGACTGTCCATAACAATATTACCGATAATGCCTTTTTCGATGTTCGTTTGATTATCGTAAGGCACAACAGCAAGGATTTGTGTTTTGCCGACTTTAGCGATACAAGCCGGTGCACTTTGCTCGGCAAAATCCGCCTTTGCCATATCATAACCGCTTATTACCACTCCGGCAAGCGGCAAACCGGAACTTCTTACGGCATCTATCGTTAAAAGCGTATGATTTATCGTGCCCAGTCCCGGCCTTGCGACAATAACTATGGGCAGATTAAATGCCTTTGCCATCGCCAGTACGTCAATTTTATCGGTTACAGGCACCCGGATTCCGCCGATACCTTCTACAATAATGTAGTCGGCTTTCGAGCAAATTTGACTATAAGCGACAGCCATTTTTACAAAATCTACTTTTCTGTTCTCCGCCTTTTCGCAGGAAAACGGGGCCGCCGGTTTGGCGAATTTAACCGGATTGATTATATCAAGACTCAATTCTGTGTCTGTACAACGCTTTAAAAACTCGGCATCTTCGCTTACAAGACCTGCTTCGGTTTTCCTGCATCCTGTTGCGACAGGTTTAAATACACCGGCTTTTTTGCCATCCTGCGAAAGTATCTTCGCAATCGCCCCGGAAATCAGTGTCTTGCCCACGCCCGTATCGGTACCGGTAATGAACAACCCCCGGCCTTTGTTTAGCCCCCACCCCTGCGGTGGGGGTTCGTTTATTTGTTTAGTGGGGGTTCGTTTTTTATTTGTTGTGTCGTTCGACATATTTTATTCTTTGCCTAAATTCCTGCTCTGAAAAACAAAATTGCTTGTCAAAACCGCGTGTCCAAATCCTTTCTTTACGGCTCAAGGCCATTCTCGAAATATTTTTGTATCTGCTGACAATTTGTTCAATTGTTTCTTTACAGGGTCTTGCTGTAATATGAACGTGATTTGAACGCACGGCAATTGCTTCTATATTATGGCCTATTTTCTGTGCTTCCGCAAGAATAGCTTTCAAGATAATGCTGCGGTCGGAAAAAGTCAGGACAACAGAGTCCTGTTTTCGCAAATTTTCATTTGCCTGTTCGAGGTTCTCATTTCCGCTAAAAGTTTTGCCGTCCTTTACAAAACCTCGCCTGTCACCCTGAAGCCAGGTTCCATAAGTCGTCCATGTAACCATATAACCGACCATAAAATCTTCCAATGGTTAGCCCCGACCCCTGCCATCGGAGTTTATTCCTTTGTTTAGCCCCCACCCCTGCGGTGGGGGCTAAACATTTTTAATAATTATCGGCAAATCATTTTTGATTGTATCGTAAACGATATCCAATAATTTTTGCAATGTATCCAAATCAATCGCCACCGGCGGCATAAGAACAATTACATCAGACAGCGGCCGCATCATCGCGCCTTTCGGCCGCATTGCGGAACAAACCTTTGCGCCAATCAATTTTTCATAATCAAAAGATTCTTTTGTTTTTTTATCTTTTACAATCTCAATTCCCGCCATCAAACCATATTGGCGGACATCGCCGATAAAAGGCAATCTCGCCATTTTTTCAAGATAATCGGCAATCAAAGCAATTTTGGCCGGTAAAGACTCAATGATTTTGTTTTCCTCGAAAAGTTCAAGCGAGGCAATCGCCGCCGCGCAGGCCAGTGCATTGCCGGTGTATGTATGACCATGATAAAAAGTCTTAAATTCGTCAGCGTTTCCCAAAAATGCATCAAAAACTTCCTGCGTCGTAAGTGTAGCCGCCAAAGGGAGATAGCCGCCGATAATACCCTTTGCAAGACACATAATATCCGGCTCGACACCCTCATTTTCACAGGCGAACATCTTTCCCGTCCTGCCGAAACCTGTCGCGACCTCATCGGCTATCAGAAAAACATTATATTTTTTCGTAAGTTCCCTAACGCCTTGTAAAAAACCATTAGGATGAACAATTATTCCAGCGGCGCCCTGAACAAGCGGTTCGACTATCACCGCGGCGATATTTTCAGAATACTTTTTTAAAAGTTTTTCAATTTTATCGAGCGTAAATTGTCTGCACTCCTCGGCAGTCCCGTCAAAACGATACGGAAAAGGCGATGGCACAAAAAAAGTATCGAAAAGCATTGGTTTAAAAATCGAATGGAATAATTCTATCCCGCCGACGCTTACCGAACCGATTGTATCGCCGTGATAAGACTGACCCAATGCGATGAATTTATCGTGTTTTTGCCCTTTGTTTCGATAATACTGATATGCGATTTTTAACGCTATTTCAACGCTTGTCGCGCCGCTATCCGAATAGAAAACCTTTTGTAAATTTTTCGGAGCTATCGCGACAAGTTTTTCGGCAAGTTCGATTGACTTCGTCTGTGCAAGACCTAAAAGCGTGCTATGTGCGATTTTGTCGAGTTGTTCTCTTATCGCATCATCGATTTTTTTTACTCTATGACCGTGGACATTGCACCAAAGACTGCTTACCCCGTCGATATAGCGTTTGCCTTCGGTATCGATTAAATAGAACCCGTCGCCCGATTCGATAACCGCCGGCTCACTGGCCAGCCATTGTTTCATCTGCGTAAACGGATGCCAGAGATAATTCTTATCAAGCCGTATTAGTCGTTCCGTTTTTTTATTCATTTTTGTGTTGTATTTTTCAATTGTTTATCATTTACATCGTTTGGCTCACCGGCTTTGATGCGATGCATCTTATCCGCCTGGTTGACTTTCCCGAAAATCTCGTACTTTTCATCGATACCATATTTCAGCATAAAATCCTGAAGCTCTTTCGTTGACGCTGTCAGTACAACACTGCCGTTTTCAGGACTTTCGTATTTTATGCTGTTCGGTTCGGACTTAAGCAGCTTATTAAGACCATCAGGATTCATAACGCGCAGTTCCAGTGAATCTTTTGTCAAATTTACTCTCATAAAAGTATGAGCGGGAACAAAATGTATCTTGTAAAAATCATTTTCTGTCAGTTTCAGTTCACCGGGAAATATATCGAGGAACATATTATTTTGTAATTTTCCGAGGCCAGTATTAAATCTGCCGGATTTGCCGTCTTTATCAATATAGATACATTCATAGCCCTTGCCGCTCGGCTTAAACTCCCAGATTTCATTGGAATCTGCCGACCAGATACCGACAAGGTTAGCATCGAAAATCCGTTCATTTTCAGTAAATAGCGGATGCAGCGACGGCACACAGCCGCCTAATACGACCGCCAGCAGATAAAATGTTATAATTTGCAATTTAGTTTTCATGGCTAATCTCCAAAAATTGATTTGCAAAACAGACCTTACAAGGCCAATATTATAGTTATGCAGCAGGAAAATGAAAAGGACAAACTCGCCGCCGAAAGGCAATTAATGGTTCGGAACCATTTGAAAAAACGGGACATTACCGACCCGGCCGTACTCAATGCCATGGCCGATGTGCCGAGGGAAAAATTCATACCTGCCGAGCATCTCAAGCAGGCTTATGATGACGGACCGTTGTCAATCGGCCATGACCAGACAATAAGCCAGCCGTATATTGTCGCTTTGATGACACAGGAATTGAAGGTCGATAAAAACTGCGATGTTCTCGAAATCGGCACAGGCAGCGGCTACCAGACGGCGATAATCGCAAAACTTGCCAAAGATGTCTTCACAATCGAAAGAATAGAACCTCTTTCCATAAAAGCCCGGCGAATTTTGACGGATTTGAATATTACAAATGTAAAATTTCATATCGGCGACGGAACATGCGGCTGGCCTGAAGACAAAAAATTTGATAGAATCATAATTACCGCAGCCGCCGCCAAAATGCCGCGGCCGCTACTCGAACAATTAAAAACAGGCGGCCTCGCCGTTATGCCAATGGGCGCCGAATATGTACAGGAACTTATAGTAATGGAAAAGACAGACGACGGCTTGAAAATAAAATCCGTCTGCGGCTGCAGATTTGTAAGACTCATAGGAAAGTTTGGCTGCGCAGAATAAATATGACAGAAAAAACTTCGAATAATATCAGCCTTGATATGCCCGTACAGTTTTTAAAGGGCGTCGGCCCCGCAAGGGCCCAAACCTTTGCTAAACTGGAGGTCAAAACCGCTGCCGACCTGCTCGAATATTACCCGAGAGAATGGTACTTTGCCCCGCCTCCGGTCAAAATAGAGCAGCTTAAACCTGACCATATCGTTACCCTGGCCGGTTTCATCGAAAGCACCGACTGGCAGGCATGGCGGAAGCCGCCGTATTTCGAGGCCTACGTCAATGACGATACCGGCGTATGCAGGATTATCTGGTTCCACGGCAGATTTCTGCAGGACAAAATTACACCCGGCGCAAAAATTGTAGTCTGGGGCAAAACCACGCTTTACAAGCACCAGCTTCAGCTTACAAATCCGAAATTTATAATCGTCGAAGAAGACGAAATAATCGCCGATAGTTTCAGCGGCCCGGTTTATCCGGCAACGGCAAATCTTTCCAGCGGTCAGATGAAAAAAATAGTTCACGATTCGCTCGACAAGCTCGTTGAATCGGTGCCGGAATTTTTCGACGCCGGCTTTCTGAAAAAAGCGAATCTCATCGGCCGCCAAAAAGCCTTTAAACAAATACATAATCCCCTGGACGAAACGCAGATTGCCGAGGCCAAACGCAGATTAAAATACGATGAATTATTTTTAATGCAGACCGCTCTTGCGCTGCGACGCTATAAAGTCAGGAATTTCGAAAAAGCCGTTGCCCTGAAATGCACCGACCAAATCGACAGCAGGATAAGAAAAAGATTTCCCTTCCTGCTTACCGAAGACCAGGACAGGGTAATTGAAGAAATCACCGCCGATTTGGCAAAAACCGTCCCCATGAACCGTCTCCTGCAGGGCGATGTCGGCAGCGGAAAAACCGTTGTCGCTCTTTATGCCGCCCTGGCCGCTATCGCCAATAAACAGCAGGCCGCGATAATGGCACCTACGGAAATCCTTGCTGCGCAACACTTTACGAGTATTGAGCGATACCTGAAAAACAGCAGTGTAAAAAGAGTCCTTATTACCGGCGGCCTCACAGGTGAAAAAAGAAAAGAAATTATTGATAGTATAAAATCAGGCGATACCAATATTGTCGTCGGCACTGTCGCACTTTTGCAGGAAGATATTAAATTTGCCGACCTTGCCCTTGTAGTAATCGATGAGCAGCATAAATTCGGCGTCCATCAGCGGGCCGGCCTGCGAAAAGATACGACCCCCCACTGTCTTGTCATGACGGCAACTCCGATACCGAGAACGCTTGCGATGACGGTCTTCGGCGATTTGGATATATCGATAATAAAACACTCTCCGCCCGGCAGAGGCGAGGTAATCACAAGATACATCCAGCCGAAAGATTTGCCCAAGGCCTACGAATTTATTCGTGAAAGACTCAAGGCGAAAAAGCAGGTCTTCTTTGTCTATCCGAGAATCGTTGACAGCGAAAATGGCGATGTCAAAGCCGCCATTGCCGAATATGAAAACCTCAGCAAGAAAATCTTTCCGGAATTCAAGGTAGGTCTTCTGCACGGCCAGATGTCCGGCGCAGACAAACAGAAAATAATGGATGATTTCCGCAAGGGTAAAATCCACTGCCTCGTCTCAACGGTTCTGATAGAAGTCGGCATTGATGTCCCGAACGCGACAATAATGGTTATCGAGGAGGCCGACAGGTTTGGCCTTGCGCAACTGCATCAGCTTCGCGGCCGGATAGCGAGAAGC
The DNA here is from genome assembly GCA_041652575.1 of Phycisphaerae bacterium. Classification (NCBI taxonomy): domain Bacteria; kingdom Pseudomonadati; phylum Planctomycetota; class Phycisphaerae; species Phycisphaerae bacterium. The sequence goes on from JBAZHC010000004.1 coordinate 142,915, forward strand.
TCGTCGAAATCATACTGCCTGCTGGTTGCCCAGACCGAAAACGAAACAGCGAAAAGCAGGCTTGAAATAATGGAACGCAGCAATGACGGTTTTGAAATCGCCGAGCACGATTTGAAGCTTCGCGGGCCGGGTGAGCTTTTGAGCGCACGTCAGCACGGCCTGCCCGACCTGAAAATCGCGAATATAATCGACGATTCCGATCTGTTGGTTATGGCAAGAAAAGATGCTTTTGAGCTTGTCGAAAAGGACCCGATGCTCACATCGGCCGGACATAAGAATATTCGCACCGAACTTATCCGCAAATTCAGCGGAAGCCTGACGCTGGTCGATGTGGCCTGAAAAATATTTAACCTTCTTGCAAAATCCGGTATTAACCCTAAAATAACTGCTGAATTCAATTGATTATGGAGAAGTATAAATGGTAAATATTTGTGATTTCGGCGCCTTCGGAGATGGAACAACCAATAACACAGAAGCTTTCTCTAAGGCTATTGAGAAATGCTCGAAAGATAAGGGCGGAAAAATAATCGTTCCTTCTGGAAAATATCTGACAGGCCCGATTTATTTAAAAAGCGATATAGACCTGCACATCGAGCAGGATGCTCTGATATTATTCAGCGATAATTTCAACGATTACCCCCCTGTTAAATCGAGATGGGAAGGCGTTGAATGTTTCGGATACTCGCCCTGCGTCTACGGCGAAAATCTGGAAAATGTTTCCATTACAGGGCCTGGAATAATTGACGGCCGAGGCTCGACCTGGTGGAAGGAATTTAAAAAACGCAAACAGGGATCTAAGGAACCCTCTTCCACCCGTGACAAAGAATTCGTAAAACTTAACAGCGATATCGACCTTTCCGATTGCGGCGGAGGCGGCATCAATTCCTTCTTTTTCAGACCGCCGTTAATACAGTTTAATAATTGCTCGAATGTGCTGCTCGATGGCTTTACGGCCCGCAATTCTCCTTTTTGGAATACACACATTCTTTACTGCAAAAATGTTGTAATAAAAAACACAACATTTCAAAATCCCGATGACGGCTGCAATGGCGACGGCCTTGATATTGACTCCTGTAACGGCGTCCGGATTTTTGACTGTAATTTCGATGTAAACGATGACTGCCTTTGTTTTAAATCCGGCATTGGCAAAGACGGAATGCGAGTAAACAAACCCTGCGAAAACGTTGCCGTAAAGAACTGTAAAATGCTGCGCGGCCACGGCAGTGTCGTTATGGGTTCTGAAACTGCCGCCGGCATTAAAAATATAGAAATCTCGGATTGTGTTTTCAACGGCACTGACCGCGGCATCAGGCTCAAATCCCGCCGCGGAAGAGCCGGAACAGTGGAAAATATTACGCTTAACAACATCACTATGAATGGCGTGGGCTGCCCGATAGTTATGAATTTATATTATGAATGCGGCGCAAAGCCCGAAGAAATCCAGGCTCTTTCAGACCGCAATCCGAGACCTGTAACAAAAACCACACCTTGCCTTAGAAACGTAAAAATAATAAATGTTACCGCCAATAATGCTCAAACCGCGGCAGCCGTCTTTTTGGGCCTGCCCGAAAGTCCCATTGAAAATGTATTGTTTGAAAATGTAAAAATAACAATGGCCAAAGACTGTAAACCCGGCCGTCCTGCTATGGCCTTTGGAATGGAAGAAATGCAGGGTCAGGGACTCATTGCCGACTGCGTGAAAAGCTTTACCCAGCGAAATACCCACATACAATAAATGTAAATCATCGCGGCTGAAAAAACTCAGGCTACCTCACAACATTTAGGCGTGACCCGCTAACTCATAATATGTGGGTCATACGAGCCGACATATAAATATGATTTTATTGAGTCATCTATTGTTTTACCTAAATGTTAAGCTATTATGCAGCCTGTTTCAAGATATGCCTAATTGTCGATGAATATTTGTTCCGCAGGCCATTAATTTCTCAGCAATGGGAATTCGGTAATTCGCAAATGTGTGCAGCCATAGGGAACCAGCGTTAAGTTTTCGAGAGGTTCGTTGGAATCCACAGGGCTTTGCGGCAAAGGACCGGCTGCATTGGTTTCAATTATCCATTGAGGCAATCGTTTTCCTTTGACAGATGCTTCAAGGGGAGCGTATTTTGATGAAAATGGATAATTACCGGCTGGTCTTTCCCGGAAGGTCAATGACTTTGCAGTATCATTGGTATCTATCGCAACCGCGTAATTCCAGGCGGACGCGGGATATACTTCCCAGTCTGCGTGCGGAAGTTTGCCCTTGAGCAGTTTCCAGTTCTCGGCGATTTTCAAAACATAAACAATCGGGCCACGCTCAATCGAAACGCCGTTATGATATCTTCGCTGAGTTCTTACCGGCATCGGCAGTTGAAGCGTCAATTTCGTCGTTCCTTTCCATTGTCTCTGGATAGGATAAAAAATTCCCGGTTTGGGCGTGACGGGTTTTTCATTTTCTATCGTTAATCGAGGTTTCTGCGTCCATTGTGGTATTCGCAAATAAAGTGTGAACGTGACAGCATTTTTCGTTTTGACGGTAAATGAAAGCTTATCACTGAATGGATAATCAGTTTTTAATTCTACTTCAACCGGAATCCCATTTACTTCAGTTTTTACGATACTCGGCGCATAAGCCACTGCCGCCAGACCATTATCTCCTTTTTTCATCCACAGATGAGACGCAAATTTCGGCCAGGCCTGGTGCATATTCGATGTACAGCAGCCATAACACGGCTCCAGGCCGAAAGTGCCTGAATCAGGAAAGTTTACGGTGTAAATTGCAGGACTTTTTGCAGCGCAGATGACCTGATTGGCCTGCTGGTCGAATTGATGAGCCCACATATCAGGCTTGAAAGTTGCAGGCAGATTATTAAACGCTATTCGTTCGAGCCTGTCGCCAAATTGCGGATTGCCAAGCAAACTTAACAGAGTCTCCATTGAAAACATATATTCGGCTACAGTGCAAAGTTCGGTTCCCTGTGAAGGATTTAGTCCGGCATAATGTTCGTCGCAGGTAAAGATGCCCGTCGCTTGGCCGTGATATTTGTCCAGCGTAGCGATTGCGTTATAAACTTCATCGCGGTCTGTAGGATCGTGAGACTGTCGATACCAGAGAGGATAAGCCTTGAGCGACATCGCGTTGTTTACGCCATGAGTGGAATAATTTATGTCCGCAGGCAGCATTTTTTCTTTGTATTTAAAATCAGCGAAATGCTCTTTCCAGTCAAGGCCCTGCTTATGCACTTTCGCCGCCAGTTCAAGAAGCCATGGCTGCGGGTTTCTGTCATAGAGCCAATAAACCGAAAGGACTAAATCGCCCCATCTTGGCTTTGACCAGTCGAACAATGGTTTGCTGTCAAGCAGCGTATTGAGTTTTTGGCAGCATCGTATCATTGCCGGCACAACGCGAGGGTCTCCGCTCGCCTGGGCGTACTGTGACATAGCTTTTAAAATTATAAATTCAGGCCAGGGGTCGTAAGCCTGACGGTCTTTAGCCTGAATAGGACCAAGCCAGCCGTCAGGTTGCTGATGAATTATGATATAATCAATCCATCGGCGCACTTTTGTTTTCAGGACACTATCATCAAGAAGATATGCAAGCGGTACAACACCATCGAGCCAATAAGGGCCGCGTTCCCATCCTTCGGCGTTTCCGCCAATCCAGCCGCTTTGTGCGATATCAGGCCAGAATTCATCGAGATGGCCGCTAAGTCCATTTGCCTGAATACGAAGCTGATTTTTCAGCCAGCCGGAAGGCTTAATTTCACCAAGCGGCAATGGCTTAAAAAAAACAGGCAGCAAGACCGAATTATCGTCCGCTGCCTGTGCTAAAGTTCCTGATGCAATAACAAATAATGTAAAAGCAATTTTTTTTATAATCTGTTTCATTCAATTAAAATACTTATTCGCTAAGCCATTCGCCGCCGGCGTCGATATTTTCTTTCGTAAAGATGCGTGATTTAATTGTAATATCTTTTGGAACTGTCTTGCCGTTCAAAATTTCCATTGCAGCTTCTACTGCTTCTTTACCGCCCGTTGGGTACTCAAAACTCACAGACAGCAATCCCTGTTTAACGTAAGCCTGGCCTTCCTGCTGAAGCGCATCGATACCGACAAAAATTATGTCCTTCTCTCTGCCTGCCGCCTGAGCCGCAAGATACGCACCGTGAGCACCGGCGTCATTATGCGCGTAAACAAGGTCTATTTGCGGAAATCTCGCGAGAGCAGATTCCATTTCCTTGCGTGCATTAGGCTCAAGCCACTTCATATCGACATCGAATATTATCTCTATACCATTGCTGCCCTTTATGGCTTCACGAAAACCGGCGTGCCTCTCCTGTGCAGGCGGCGTAGTCATCAGGCCTCTTAATTCAACTACTTTGCCTTTTCCGCCGAGTTTTTCAACAATCCACTTACCTGCAGCTTTGCCTATTTTTGTATTATCAGCGCCGACGAAACAGGTATATTTGTCACCAACGACTTTTCTGTCCAGAATAATAACTGGAATGCCCTTATCAATGGCCGTAGCGACCACGGGCGTAAGCGGAGCAGCCTCTTTGGGCGAAATAATTATAAGATTAACGCCGGCACTTATAAACTCCTCCATCTGTGCCTGCTGCCTGAGAGTATCATTCTGAGCATCTTTGAATACAACCTCAATTTCCGGATGCTGCTCGGCAGCCATTTTGACATCGGCATTCTGCTGAACGCGATAAGGCTCGCCCAGATTGCACTGACTCATTCCAATAATCCATTTGGCTTTCGTTTCTGCCGCCCCAGGCTGGCCAGGAGCTGTGGTTTGCGGAGTTTTTTTCGCACAGCCCGCCAAAATCAAAACCGCTGAAAACATAATTAACAAAAAAAGTTTTTTCATTTCATTCCCTTTCAGTATGAAAATCTATTTCTTACTTTTTTGCAGCAAAACAGCCGCTATTATAATTGCACCCGTAAGCATTAATCTTTTATCTTCGCCTACAGCGTTAATACTTAGAATCTTTTCGAGATATCCGATTGTCAGAACTCCTATAAGGGTCAGCCAAATACTTCCCTTTCCGCCCTGCAGGCTCGTTCCGCCTATTACAACCATCGCGATAGCTGACAATTCATAAGCAACCCCTGCTTCAGGATCGCCCTGCAGTTCCTGAGCGGCCTGGCATATTCCCGCTACCGCGCAGAAAAGACCGCTCATTCCATAAGCAAGAATCTTAGTCATCGCGACAGGAACTCCCGATAGCCTTGCGGCTTCTTCATTGCCGCCAATCGCATAGATATACCTGCCATATCTGAGTTTAACCAGCAGCAGCCACGAAATAAGCAAACATACAAGAAAAATAATTGTAACAACAGTAATATTGTTGCCCATAATTTTTGAGCTAATAGAATTGAAAATTGCAGGCACATCGACATATTTATATGAGCCGTCGGCCTGTTGAACTGCGGTGGAAATCTTTTGGCCGCCTGAAACCCATTTTGCAACTCCCCGGGCGAACACCATCATCGCCAAAGTAGCGATAAAAGGTTGAATTTTAAATCTCGCGATAAACGCACCGGAGCATACACCGCAAAGTGTGCCAATACAAATGCAGCCGATTACTGCAACGAAAGGATTAATACCTTTATGAATTGTAAACAGCGAAAAGCAAACCGCTGTCAGGGCAAGAATACTTCCTACTGAAAGGTCGATGCCGCCTGAAATAATTACCATTGTCATGCCGCAGGCAAGAATGCCATAAACTGATACGGCTCGAAGCATATCGCGATGAGTCCCCCATTTGAAAAACGCACCGTCAGCATTAAAGAGAAGGCCGATAACAAAAATAATTAACAGAGCACCCATCGCCCTGGTAACCGGAGAAGTTAGCCATGAGTTCGACAAATTTGCCGTCTTTTTCACTGCTTTCCCTTTCTTCAATAAAACTATCAGCCCATCGCAGCCTGGAGAATCTTCTCCTGGCTTGCATCGGACGCAGTAAACTGGGCCGTTATTCTGCCGCGATGCATTACTATTATCCTGTCACTCATCGCCAGCAATTCAGGCATTTCAGAAGTAATTAAAACTATGGCAATGCCCTGCGCCGTCCATTTATTCATCAATTCATATATCTCGTGCTTTGCGCCGACATCCACGCCGCGGGTAGGCTCATCCAGAAAGAAAACCTTCGGCTCTGTCTCAATCCATTTGGCAATTGCCACTTTTTGCTGATTGCCGCCGGACAGGGAATCAACCTGCATTGAAAGACCGGCAGCCTTTAGATTGAGCGAGCGGCTATGTCTTTGAGCGGTTTCTAATTCTTTCGCCGGCCTAAGCCAGAGGCCGGGAGAAAATTTCTTCAACGCCGCCAGAGTCGTATTATGAACTATATTCATACCGAGCACAAGGCCGGTCGTTTTGCGGTCATTAGTCAGAAGCGACAATCCCTTTTCAATTGCTTTTGACGGCATTGTCGGAATATAAGGCTTGCCGTTCAGTTCGATATTTCCCTGTGCATTTTTCCCGTAAGTACCGAATAATCCGTTAAGCAGTTCGCTGTTGCCTGAACCCTGGAGTCCTGCGATACCGAGAATTTCGCCTGCGCTTACGGAAAATGAAACATTCGAAACTGCAGGGGCAGGCTTGCCTGCAGGGTCAGCTACCGTAAAATCCTTTACGTTTAATGCGATATCGCCTTTCCGGCCCTGATGCCTGGGAAACTGCTGATTAAGTTCACGACCAACCATCCACTGAATCAATTTTGCCTGGTTTAATTCAGAAGTGGCGGCAGTTCCAATATATTTGCCGTCTCTCAGTACCGTAATGCGGTCGGCTATCCTGTATATCTCCTCCATCTTGTGAGTGATATATACAATACCGCAGCCGTTTTGTTTCAGCTTGGCGATTATCGAAAACAGTTTCTCAACCTCGACATCCGTTAACGCGCTTGTCGGCTCATCCATTACAATTATCCTGCAGTCAAACGCAAGAGCCTTGCATATCTCTATCATCTGCTGAGTGCTGAGCGGGTAATCTTCCACTTTGCGCGATACATCAATGTTGAGTCCCATTTCTTCAAGAAGCCGGCGAACCTTATTAGCCATCGCTTTTTTTGCAAGCCATTGCCAGCAGCTTTTTTCACGGCCGAGAAAGATGTTTTCCGCAACCGTCATAGTCGGGACAAGAGAAAGTTCCTGATGGATTACGGTAATTCCTACAGCCGCCGCTTCGTGAATCGAGGAAAATTTGATTGGTTTCGAATCTACCTTAATAGTGCCGAAATAATCCGTGTAAACGCCGGCAAGGATTTTTATCAGCGTACTTTTACCTGCTCCGTTTTCGCCGGCAAGGATATGAACTTCGCCGCTGTTTAATTCAAACTGCGCATTGGCCAACACCTGTACGCCGGAAAAACTCTTGAAGATACCGGTCATAGAAAGCAACTGTTTACCATGTTGATTAGGAGAATTCATAAGTTAATTTTTTCCCGCTGCCCAATCATAAGGAACATATTATGGTCAAAAGTTCCGTCATTATACAAGTCAAATATACCGTAACCAGGCTTACATTCATAGTGTCTGTTATTTCACCACACTCCGCAGACAGTACTGTCCGCATATTTCTTTTGCACAAACTATTGTGCCTATTATACTTGTCCAGCAAAAATATTCAATCTTTTTCTCTTTAACGTGATAAGGAGGTTTTAAAAATCTTATGATATATTTGAGATATTGCTAATATTTTTCATATAAACACTAATTTAAAATTCTTCTTCTATTGGCTATTATTAACAAAACCGGATTATGCGGAAAATTATTTGGAAACAACTCGCAATACTTGTCTATCAAATTATTTATTGCTGAGCTAATTACTGCCGGCTTTGATGCTGTCTTTGCTGAACGATCTTATATCGGTCTTTTCCAAAATGCCATCAGCAAGGAGATTGGCGATGAGTGGGCTGTTACTATCCATCGTTACCCAAAGGATATGATGATATACGCCGGGCAAAGTATCGGGAAGTCCGCCGGCTCCGGAAGTACCCATTACAATATAATCACGATTGTTTCTGAGGGTATAAGAATTGACGTGTTCATGGCCGGCAAAAACAGTGTAAGGCCGGGAGCCAAGAATTTTTTCGAGTTCGAGCCAGTTGGCGGGCGGAGTGGACTGTTTCCAAACAGGTTTGTGCATTACGACAAACGTCCAGCGGACACTGTTGTTATCGGCGAGGACCTTTTTGAAATAACCGAATTGCGCATCGGATATTTTCGAGCCGCTCGCGTCGCGCTCTTTCTGCTCAAACTGTTTGTATAACATTATAGTTTGCGGCGTAACACCCTGCTGAAGGGCTATTTCTTTTAATTTTTTCTTTTCTTTGTCCAGCTCAATCCTGACTTGAAGGTCTATGGCTGCGGAAGGGTCATCAGTATTGATGAACAGGAATAAGACCTTTTTGTAAAGCGCGTGAAAATAAGTTTTATGGCGGCGTTTCTGGTAAATCTGAACCATCATATCGTTTACCATATCGTGATTCCCGGGGACAGCGAAAAAAGGCACCTTTAGATTTGCGACAAGAGAATCAAACTCGTCCCACTGGCGATTGACAAGATTAGGGTCGTCAGTGTAACCATCAATGGCGTCGCCGACACTGACAACAAAGGCCGGCCGTATCAGATTTATCTTGTTTATAACTTGTCCGAAAACACCTTTTTGTTCTTTTCCGGTACGGTCGCCCATCACGACAAAGTGAAAATTGGCAGGATTGTCATACGCACCCTGTATTGTGTTATCGGAGATATTTTTGACAGAAACAGCGGGAATATCCGCCGCGACAGAAATAAGTGAAAATAAGGAAATAACGATAAAAAACATAACTTTGTTAATATTCATAACAGTTCCCTTTTTATATTTTTAAAATTTATAACATGGGATTTCCAGTTTAACATAATATATTCTTACTCAACTGCACCACCGAGCTGTATTTCCAATAGAATATCAAGGTTGACCAGCTTCATTTTTCATTCCCTGAAAATCAACATAAATTCTACGCTATATTAAAAAATTAGTCCAGAAAAATGCGAACTCGAAATCGTCTTAGAGTCAAAATATCTCGTTGCGAAAACATTTGTGCTTGATTTATGCCTAACGGCTGATTATGCTGATTACAGATTCAATAAAATAGATTCTTGCTTCGGCGGTAAAAAACAGCAAAATATACAATAAAAAATGCTTAAAAAAGTTTATAACAGAGAAAGTTTATCATAAATACTTTACTGAAAAGAGGATCAAAACGAAGAGTGGTTTTTTGCTTATATTGGTCTTGACTGTTTTAGTCGGTTTTTGCGGTCCCGTCCGGGGATGAACAGATTGGCAACAATTAATTGCTTAGGAGCTGATATGAAAAAAACGATCCTGCTGACAATGGTTCTAATCCTCATCTTGGGAATTTGTGAAAATACATTGGCCAGTTCCACACAAAAAATATTTGAGCCGAATACTGTCACTGCTGGTGAATTTAAGCTCATTTATGACCCTTCTGCAGGAGAAAAAGAAAAATGGTACATAAACGACCATTGCTTTATCAGAGGCACAGATGGGGTATGGCATATGTTTGGAATAACAAAAAGCGAGCCTGCAGGTCCTGCTGACGAAGTTAAATTCGCTCACGCTACCGCAAAATCATTAACTCAATGTCCATGGAAAAAAGAACCGTTTGCACTTACCGTTGACCCCAATTTCAGAGAAAAGCATCTTTGGGCGCCGCACGTGATATTTAACGATGGTCTTTATTATATGTATTATTGTGCCGGCGATGACGACCACAGCAAATATAAAATTCATCTTGCGACTTCAAAAAATCTCTATGACTGGCAGCGATTTCCAGACAATCCGATGGTCGTGGACGGCTACGATGCCCGCGATCCTTTCATTTTCAGACTCAAAGATAAATGGGTAATGTATTATACCGCAACGAGCAAGCCCGAAGGCGGCAATCACAATGTCTGTGCCGTTACAAGCAAAGACCTCATTCACTGGTCTGACAAAAAAGTAGTATATACTGACCCCTGCAGCGGCACATGGGGCGGCAATACTGAATCGCCGCAGGTTATACGCAGAGGAAAATATTATTATCTGTTCATCGGTCCGGGCGATAGTTATGTAACGACTACGGTTTATCGCAGCACCGACCCTTTTAAATGGACATACGAGCAGAAAGTTCCGATTATAAGAACCCATGCCGCCGAAGTTGTGCGGGATGTAGACGGACAGTGGTATATAAGCCATTGCGGCTGGGGTCAGGGCGGCGTTTATCTTGCACCTCTCAAATGGAATGACGGCGTTGACGATAAAGACACTTCCCTTCCACCGCCGGGAACATTCAGGAAAATATCTCTGAAAACTTATCGCGACAAAATGATGGCCGGCTGGCTGGGACAAATGGTCGGTGTAACATGGGGTTATCCTACGGAATTCAAATGCCTTGGAAAGATAGTTCCTGACCAAAATGTGCCTGTCTGGAAACCAGAAACAATTAACGATGCTTTTTGGCAGGATGACCTTTACGTTGAGATGACTTTTCTCAAAAGTATTCAGGATTACGGCTTTGATGTTTCTTATAATCAGGCTGGAATCGATTTCGCGAATACTAAATTTGAACTGTGGCACGCCAATAAAGAAGGCAGAGACAATTTAAGAAAAGGCATCGCCCCTCCTGATTCGGGCCATCCAAACTTTAATAAGCACGCAGACGATATCGACTATCAGATAGAAGCTGATTTCGCGGGGATTATTTCGCCGGGTATGCCGAACTTTGCAATCGAGCTTGGCGACAAGTTTGGCAGGATAATGAACTATGGCGATGGTTTGTACGGTGGATATTTCGTTTCCGCAATGTACAGCCTGGCTTATTTCGAGAAAGATATAAATAAAATTATCGAAGGCGCTCTTGAGTATATTCCCGCCGAAAGTCAATACGCACAGGCAATTAATGACACTATCCAATGGCACAAAAAATATCCGAAGGATTGGCAAAAAACGTGGAGCCTGATAAATGAAAAATATCAAAAGAATATGAACTTCAGGCAATTTTCCTGCGATAAAGGCGACTTCAATATCGACGCTAAAATTAACGGCGCTTATGTGGTAATGGGGCTACTCTACGGCAAAGGAAATATTGAAGATACTATAGAAATAGCAATGCGGTGCGGTCAGGACTCCGACTGCAATCCCTCAAACGCCGCCGGAATATTATTTACAACTATCGGATATGCGAGACTGCCTGAAAAATATAAAACAGTCAAGTTCGACCAGAAATTTGACCATACCGCTTATAATTTACCTTCGCTTTTTGACCTTTGCCAAACACTTGCTGAAAAAGCGGTTTGCCGTTCCGGAGGTTTCGTAAAAAAAGATATGCTTCTTGTTCCGTCTTGTCCGGCCAAACCTGTAAAACTTGAGCAGTCTTACTCGCCCGGAGACATTGCCGAAAGCAAATACGCAAAAGAACAAATGAAATTAATGCCGGCTGCTGCTAAATAGTTTAAGGGAAATGATTATGAAAAAACTTGCCGTTATTGCTCTGATTTTGTCTCTTGCCGCAATCGTTTTCGCATCGCAAAGCGTCTTCACAGGTTTTGCTTATACCAGCGGCGACAAGCTGATGGACGAGAACGGCCAGATGAAATTTATCAGCTTTAATATTCCCTGCCTGTTTTATAACGAAGACAATATGGCATTTACTGAAAAAAATCCATGGCGTCTGTCGAACGAATTCGAAATTAACGACGCTCTCGAAGCAGTAAGGCAAATGGGCGGACAGGTTATAAGAACATATTCTTTATCCGTGCGCCGTAAAGGTGAAGACCCCAATATTCCAAGACATATAACAGGACCAGGTCAGTTCAACAAAGAAGCTTTTATTCCGCTGGATTACATTCTTGCAATCGCCAATAAAAAAGGCATTCGTGTAATAATTCCATTTATTGACAACTGGAAATGGTGGGGAGGAATACCGGCTTGTGCAGAATTTAGAAGCAAAAACTTTAACGACTTCTGGACAGACAAACAGTTATTCGAAGATTACAAGCAAATCGTCAGTTTCGTAATTAACCGCACCAACACAATTACCGGCGTAAAATACAAAGATGACAAGGCGATTTTGGCGTGGGAAACAGGCAACGAACTTACAAGCCCTGACGAATGGACTGCAAAGGCCGCAGCCTTCATAAAAAGCATTGATAAAAACCATCTTGTTATCGATGGTTACCATAACACCCTATTGAAGGATAGTTCTCTCGAAGATAAAAACATTGATGTCGTTACAACTCATCACTATTCGAAAAATCCGCAGGACACAGTATCCCAGATAAAGAAAAACGCTGAAAAAAGCCGCGGCAAAAAACCTTATTTTGTCGGAGAGTTCGGGTTTGTTCCAACTAAGGACGTAGAAGCAATTTTAAATACTGCCATTGAACAGAAAACTGCCGGCGCGTTAATCTGGTCGCTTCGCTTTCGTAATCGCGACGGCGGGTTTTACTGGCACCACGAGCCTTATGGCGGCGATTTGTTCAAGGCGTATCACTGGCCCGGTTTCACTTCCGGTGCAGATTACGATGAAACCAACCTGATGTCTCTGATGCGCAATAAAGCTTTTGAAATCAGGAACCTGCCTGTGCCGGCTCTTGAAAAACCTGCCCCCACTGTTTTGCTTGATATTATGGATAATTCGCAAATATCCTGGCAGGGAAGCGCAGGGGCACAAAGTTACATAGTGGAACGTGCAATAAACGAAAACGGCCCGTGGACAGTCGCCGGAAAAAATATATCAGACACCGCATTCCAGTATAAACCTTTATTTAACGATACTACCGCCCCGCTTGGAGGCAAATGTTATTATCGCGTTAAAGCCCAAAATACCGCGGGAATTTCCGAGCCGTCAAATGTTAAAGGCCCGGTTTATGCTTTCTGCCGAACATTCATTGACGAAATGCAGGATTTGAATTCCATCAGCAGTCATAAAGGCAAAGTATCGCTTGAAAACAATCAGGCTCGCAGATTCAAGGAAGACAGCAGCAGACTTGCCGGCAAAAATGGCTCCTCAATTGTATATCATGTCAAAGAACCGATAATTTCATTTAAGCTGTATGCGTTTTTTCCGGACAACATTCAGGATTTTAAATTTTCCGTTTCAGATGACGGCAAAAAGTTCCAGCCGATTAAATTCGAAGAAGAAGATTACGGCATCGGCAAAGGCGATTATGATTATTATAGACCCGTACTTTATACAAGTGCTTTCAAATCGGATAACAGCAAATACTTAAAAATCGAATTTGCCGGCAAAGCACAAATCGGCAGAGTAGAAATAAAATACGCAAGTCTGCCGACAAAATTCACGCATACCTATTCGCCAACAGGTTTCATAAAAGGTTTCACATGGGGCTGGACCGGCCAAAGAGGCCAGTATCTCGGCGACGGCCCTGCCGACTCGATGAAGAAACTTGCTAAAACAGGCTCTAACTGGGTCTGTATATCATTCGGCGCAGATATGGAAAAGCCGGATATACCTGAAATTCAATGGGGCGATTCCTATAAACGTATGGCTACTGATGCGGAAATTCGCAGAGCTATACAATTGGCACGCGATAATAATCTTAAGGTGGCACTCAAGCCTGTCGTAAATGTTTACGATAGTACCTGGCGGGCATGGATAAAATTCAATGATTCATCAGGCAAAAAGGATATGGCCAGGTGGAACAAATGGTGGAGCGATTTCAGACTTTTCCTTTTGCACTACGCCAAAATCGCAGAGGATACTAACTGCGAGATGTTCTGCCTTGGCTGCGAAATGGAATCCACAGAAGAATTTGAAATAAAGTGGCGAAATCTTATTACTGAAATCAGGCAGATTTACGGCGGAGTTCTGACATATAACGCCAATCACGGCAGAGAAAACAAAATTGCATGGTGGGACGCTGTCGATGTAATAAGTATGAGTGCATATTATCCGGTCGGAACTGATGATGTACTTTTAGCTCTCAAAGATGATTTAAGCAAGGTGCCGCCATCTGACCGTTCTGTGGCAGCTATGGAGCAAAGATGGATACCTATCAGGGACAGCCTTGAGAAAGTAAGCAAAAAATTTGACCGTCCGATTTTCTTCATTGAGCTTGGAGTATGCAGCGCAAAAGGCTGTGCCGCGGCTCCATGGACGCACGAAGACCCGAATATGGTTTATGACGGCGATGAACAAAGCAATTTCTATCAGGCCGCAATGGAAAGTTTCTGGGACCAGCCGTGGTTCATCGGTTTTGCATGGTGGGAGTGGTCGTCGAAATTATACAATTTAGATGAAGCTAAAACCAATATCGGTTTCGGTGTATACGGAAAGCCGGCCGAAGATTTGGTTCGTCAGTGGTACAGAAAGGAAAAATAAATGAAAATTCATCCGGTTGACATCTTTATTGTTGCCGCCTATATGGTCGCGATGGTACTGATAGGTCTTTGGGTAACGCGCAAAGCTTCGAAAAATCTCGGCTCGTATTTTCTCGGCGATAATATGATGCCATGGTATATGCTCGGCATTTCAAACGCCGCAAGTATGTTCGATGTCAGCGGAACGATGTGGCTGGTTTATCTGCTGTTCGTCTATGGCGTAAAAAGCGCGTTTATCCCGTGGCTGTGGCCGACGTTCAATCAAATCTTCCTGATGGTTTATCTTGCGGTTTGGCTCAGACGCTCCAATGTACTTACAGGCGCAGAATGGATACGAACAAGGTTTGGAAACGGCACCGGCGCTACTTTATCTTATTTCAGCGTTGTAATATTCGCCCTTGTCAGCGTTGTCGGATTTACAAGTTACGGCTATCAGGGTATCGGCAAATTTGCCGCCGTATTTTTCCCATGGAAGATTTCTCCGCATGTCTATGCCATAGTTATCATAGGCATAACAACTCTTTACACAATGCTCGGCGGAATGTATTCGGTAGTAATAACTGACGTAGCTCAATTCTTAATTATGTTCGTTGCTTCAATAGCCGTAGGCATAATCGCAATGACGCGTACCTCGCCTGAAGCTATCGCTGCCGCTGTTCCTGCTGATTGGGGAAATTTGTGGTTCGGCTGGAGGCTGCATCTTGACTGGTCGGGAATAATGGCTTCGGCAAATACATGCATCCAAAAAGACGGCTGGTCATTATTCTCGCTCTTTATGATGATGGTATTATTCAAGGGAGTACTGGCAAGTATGGCAGGCCCGGCTCCGAACTATGATTTACAGAGAGTTCTTTCAAGTAAAAATACAAGGGCCGCCGCTCTTATGAGCGCTTCGGTTTCTTTTGTCCTGTTTATACCGAGATATTTGCTCATAGCTGGCATCGCGGTTCTTGCGCTGGTATTTTTCAGCCCGCAGCTTAATCAAATGGGGGCCAATGTAGATTTTGAACAAATACTTCCTTATGTTATTGGCAATTTTATTCCTGTCGGATTAATGGGCTTGCTTCTGGCAGGTTTGCTCGCGGCTTTTATGAGCACATTCAGCGCAACCATTAACGCAGGTGCCGCGTATATCGTCAACGATATCTACAAAGGCTATATCAATAAAAACGCATCCAACAGAACGTATGTTACGATGAGCTGCATCTTCACTGTTGTCGTTGTCATAGTCGGTATTATATTCGGTTTAATGACCAGCTCGATAAACGAATGGGTTATGTGGATTGTCGCCGGTCTTTACGGCGGATATGTGGCACCGAATGTTTTAAAATGGCATTGGTGGCGATTAAACGGTTTCGGTTATTTTGCCGGTATGATGGCAGTGATTATAGCTTCGATGATTATGCCGATTGCGCCGTTTTTCAGGGATTTGTCCGCAATATATGGTTTCCCGTTTCTGCTTGCCATCAGTCTGGCGGCATCTATTATCGGCAGCCTTGTTACGCCAACTGAAGATGAGGAAACTCTGAAAAAATTCTACAAACAGGTCCGGCCATGGGGTTTCTGGGAACCAATAAAAGCCATGGTAATATCAGAGAACCCTGATTTTGTGCCGAACAAAAATTTTGGGCGGGATATGATAAATGTTGCCGTAGGTATGGTTTGGCAGCTGACTTTCACTCTTGCTCCTATCTATCTGGTAATAAAAAATTTCCGCGCAATGACAATCTCGGTGATTGCAATGATTATCACATCAATTTTTATGAAACTTAATTGGTATGACAAACTGGATAAAGATTAGTATTTATGGCGCATAGTTCTATATAGAAAACTATTATAACTCTGGGACAAACACCAATAGCATATTCTATGTTTGTTTCACTTCCCAGCCATAGTCAATATATTGATGGTCAAAGGTTCCGTCATCATATAAATCAAAAAGGCCGTAGCCTTCCTCGCATTGATGAAAAGCTCCGCCCCACCATGCGCCGCAGACGGCACCGTCACAAATATAAGTTACATTGTTATATTCAAGACGCTCCAGCAAATGCAGATGACCACTTATACACAGTTTAACATTTTTATTCTGCCAAAACAGGTCAACTAACTTGTGAGTATCCAAATGCATCCATTCATCAGGAAGCGTCCAGCGGCCCTGTTTTAAATTATCGCCATCGAGAAGAACCGCCGCAGAGAGGATGGGAATATGGTTTATAAGACAAATGTGTTTATCCTTATTCGACTGGAGCTGATTAACAAGCCAGTTATATTGTTCATCATCAAATTTGGCTGTATAGACATCTTTCTCATCAGCATGAGTGCTGTCTAACATAATAATCCGCCACTTACCGGCGTCAAATGCGTAGTATCGGTTTTCAAGGCCGAATTCTTTGACGAATCTGGCCTTGCCCCACAGTTCTTCAGAACCTGTGGTCAAACTGTTCTTTTTGTCCCAGCCCCATATATCATGATTGCCGACACAAAATTTAATCGGCAGTTGGCATTCTTTAGCGAGAATTTCTTTAAGAGTATCAATTTGAACTTTCGCCCAGTTATCCTGAGCGCCGAGCAAATCCATCACATTGTCCCCGCCGGTGATTATCACTTCTGGACGGTCTTTAAGCGACTCCACGTGACGCAAAGCAGCAGTTAACCCATCGGGTGCGTTTCGCTTCGGTTCAAGGTGAATGTCCGTCATATGAGCGAATCTGATGCTTCGTTTTTTTGCAGTTTTTTTGATGCCTGATGCGGCTAATGTTTGAGAAGGTCTTAAAACACCGGCTCCTGCAGCACCTGCCGCAATTGCCAGAGAACCGCCGAGGAATTCACGTCGAGTAAGGTTTGTATCTTTAGACATTATGCCGCTCTTTACTCAAAACTGTTTTGTACAATTTTACAGTTCGGAATTTTTGCTAAGGTAATCCAGCACTTCATCCGCATAACAAAAAGCCAACCCTGTAACCGTATCGGCACAGCCGTAATAGACAGCGATTCTGCCGGTTGCCGGATCCTGCAGCGAGGCGCAGGGGAAAACAACGTTAGGCACATCGCCAATGCATTCGTAGACAGTGCGGGGATTTAGCAAATAATCTTTGCTTCGATAAATAACCTTCCATGGTTTTTCCAGGTCCAGCAATGCAGCACCCATACTATAAACGTACCCATTGCAGCTTGTCAAAACGCCGTGATAAAATATCAGCCAGCCCTGAGAAGTTTCAATCGGTATCGGCCCAGCTCCTATTTTTGTGCACTGCCAGGTCAGTTTTTCTGCTTTTGGCGACATCACGTGTCTGTGACAGCCCCAGTGAATCATGTCGGGACTGGAACTAATGAATATATCTCCGAAAGGCGTGTGCCCTGTATCGCTCGGGCGTGAGAACATCATATATTTGCCGTTGACTTTTCGAGGAAACAGCACGCCGTTTCTATTGAAGGGCAAAAATGAGTTTTCCATCTGGTAATATTTCTTAAAATCATTGGTGTATGCTATCCCGATAGTATAACCATGATAATTATTGCACCATGTAACATAGTACCTGTCCTCTATGCGGCAAACTCTTGGGTCATAGCCTTCGATAAATTCCGCAATCTCAGGTTCATTACAAATAAATTGAATCGGTTCAGGGTCAATTTGAAAACTAAAACCATCTTTGCTCTGGCCGCTGTGAATCCGCATATTTCGAGATTTGTCATCAACGCGAAAAACACCGGCAAAACCGCCTTTATATGGAACCACGGCGCTGTTAAATATGCTGTTCGAACAGGGTAAAAGATCCCTTGGTATTATAGGATTTTTGCTGTATCGCCAGACTATATCAGAACTGCTCTGGGGCCTTTCCTGCCACGGCATATGCGGTAAATTTTCCCCTTTGATTATTACTTTTGCTGCCATAACTTTTCTCCGAGCATCAAAGCTTTCATTTGTAATTAAATATTTTTATAGGCATTCTCGCCGCCGTTTAAAAGATGAATCAAAGGCTGCGGACGGTCTTTGCCCTCAATAAATTTGGGTCGTGCTGCCCAGGGAGTAACATTCAAAACGCCCGTTAAATCCATCCAGTACTGCAAACGCGGTACAGCCAGATTCCAAACCATATGTAAATGATTAGCCGGGGCATATTGTTTATATTCGACCATACTTGCATATTTAGGAACGACAAAAGTATGCGGCCAGTCAGGTGAAGTCAGATTACACATAGTCTTGCAAAGCTTGGCTGGAACGGATACTGTACAAGCCTCATCCCAGAACATACTAAACTTGTTATTGGCGGAACAATACGCCATCCTGCCTGCAATACCTTCAATGCCACCCGGCGTCACAAAGGTAGTACTATTTCCGCCACCCGGAAAATAATCAGTACCGGCCAGCGGCATAGAAATCCCTTTCATTATTTCTTTCAGACTTGCTCCGGGCTTTGCCGCCCAATCAAAAGATGCGCTGCCGGAATTATCGCCATCCACCATGCCCCTCCTGATGTAAGGAGCTTTCGGATTAACCTTTACGCGAATTTTATTGGCAATCGCTTTAATTTCCCAGCCTTCCCAAACCTTACGGAAGTCCATAAACAGCGGCGGATTGCCTCCTGACAGCCAGGCTAAGAACAACATGGTCAGCAATCCCTGCATATCCGCTTCGGTCGCATATGGTAGCGGAGCCTTTGGACCGTTATGGTCAAAGGTACTGTTAAACATCGATTCCATTGCATCTGCCACCGGCAAAGGTTTGCCTCGTAAATCAGAACCCCATTCGAGTTGGCTCATAAAGCCGCCGCCTACCGCATTCAAATCAGCCATCAATTGGCGATTAATAAGGTACATAGCAAGACTTTGATTAAAGCGTTCGCTATCAGCGTCTGTTTTCAATTGCAGCCGTTTGCCGAGATGATTATCGAACCAGCCGCGAAGTTCTTTCAGTTCTTTTTTATCATAAGCGCCTTTTTGCAGCATATCTGCCAACAGCTTCATATCCAGCCGGGTAATTTCAAGGCCGAATACATTTCGAGTGGGAAGAATATGTGCAAGTGCGGTTTCCATTCCCATAGAGTCGTGCCCGAAAATCATCACCCTTCTGCCCTTTAATGCCATAACGGTAACCGCCGCATAACACCAGTCAATCAGTGCCGTCGCAGTTGGTTTGCTCATCTTTGGATTCAGTCCGGTATCCGCCCAGTTGCCAACATTCAGATGAACCATTTTGCCGTACTGGCTGATTGCTCCGGAAAGAGCATGTGCATACACGACACCGGGTCTGGGGCCGCTGTTGCCGCAGGTAATATTCAGCGGCGTATCTTTTGGAAACTGCTGGAGCAGTGAAATTGTTGTTAGTTGCGGGAATGCCCATGTATCCGGCGCGCAGACCAGAATATTTACACCTGCCTGACGAAACTGCTGGGCCACTATATCCGCCTGCGGTTCGCCATCTACAAGAACTGAAGAATAAACTACACTAACAGGACTCTTGTCCGGCAGGACTACTTGGCCGCTGATAGTGTCGGCAACCATAGCGATAATATTTTGAGCCCGTTTTCGGCTCGCCGGGTCAATCCGCGGGTCACAAGGGGCAAATACACCGATAACAGGCATTCTCGGAGTTGCCTTATTGATTTCCATAAGACAATCCACTTTCATTTTTTTAATCATAAAAACACACTCCTTCAAAAGGGGTAATCCTATCTTTATACAAGATAAATTTAAAAAGTGAAGAAAAAAATATCCTCTCTAAATAGGCTCGAACCTTCAATATGAGCATACTGGCGAAAAATGACAATAGAAAATTCCGAAAAATCTCAGGTCCGGTATTTTGCTATGTGGATGAAGTTATTGATTGGCCGAGAAACAATTCTCAGCTTTGATTAATATCGAAGCTATTTTAATCCTATAAAGGTCTTTTTTCTTGTATTATCCTATTACAAACGATTGTGCATAGAAATATCTTGCATTGTCGCGGAAGATATTGTAAAATGTAAACTTGGAGGCGGATTGTATAATAGTTTGCGGTCGCAAAGCTGGTTGCGTTTGTGCATATTGAACGTTTGTTCCCTCCTTCGTCATTTTATGAAGACAACAAAATATCTATTTGTAATTATTTCTCTCGCTATCACTTTACAATCTGCCATAGCGGCAGAAGAAGCTATCGGAATTAATTTTTTCGACCTTGCCAATTCCGGTTTAGGTTCCACAACCTGCTGGGGCGACCCCAAATGTTATGTTTATTTAGGCGGCTCGGCTACATTCACAAGATGCAGCACAAATTATGTGCCGGTGAATATGAGCATCGGTGCCGGTTCTCTGGTTTTCACAACTAAAAAACCTTCCGGCAGTTACTGGAATGTTCAGTTCAAACTTGATTGGGGGCATTCGGTTAATTTTCTGCGATATGGCCAAACCCCGCTTCTGCATTTACGAGTCAAATGGGGCACAATCGCGTCAGGCGCAGATGTGCAAATATACCTGACTGACGACCAGTCGATAAAAGATTTGTACCGCTTATATAACGGAACCGGAACTTCATATTCCAACCAGTCGGCTTATGTAACGCTTTCCAATTATGTAACTCCCTCGACCTCTGTCTGGCAGGATGTTTATATCCCGCTGAGCGATTTTCTTATAAATAATCCCAATTTAGACATCACAAGAATCGGCGTACTGCAAATTTCCGGCGCCGGAACATACACATCAACCAATACGATGTATGTGGAAAAGATGAGAGTAGTTCCATCGGTTGCCAGCCAATATTCCGATATGATTAAGGTCAACCAGATTGGCTATCTGCCCAACAGCAAAAAACTCGCCATTGTAAGCTATGAATCCGGTGCGGTATCCTCTCCGCCGACATATTTTCAGGTCAGAGATGCTGCCACAGGTGATATTGTTTTTCAAAGTTACAGCCTTGTGCTAAAGACAGGTGCCGATGACCAAAGCGGCGATATTGTTCGCCACGCTGATTTTTCCGCCTTTACAACGCCGGGACGATATGTTGTCACCTGCCCGGAAATAGGACAGACATCTCAGGCATTTGATATACGAAGCGATGTTTTTGATGAAGTATTCCGCGATTCGCTTAGGTTCTTCTATTTTGCCCGCAGCGGACAGGCAATAGCCGCCCCTTATGCCGAAGGCTATACAAGGCCTGCGATTTACACAAACAATACAACCTGTGCTTATGATTACGATGATAATGCCTCCGATAAGATGTATGACTATGACCCTAACAATATAGGCATTACCGCTCGCGACGTTCAGGGCGGCTGGTTCGATGCCGGTGACCTGCATTTGGATGTTCACAACAATGTTACTTCATTATGGGTGCTGATGCAGACTTTGGACCGTTTTAAAAATAAACTTGGCCCAAATGTTTTAAACCTGCCTGAATCAAACGGTTCGACCAACGATATGGTCCTGCTCATAAAATGGGGACTGGATTGGTTGAAGAAAATGCAAAATCCGGACGGCAGCGTTCATTTTATAGTTTATGCCCCGTCCGGTGTTTATAGCTATCAGAAAATCTCTGACATATCGACCGGCTCTGCATGTGTTGCTGCCGGCACTTTCGCCAAGGCCTATACTCTGTTTTCAACAATCCCCGGCTACGAAACTTATGCCTCCGATTTGCTTACTCGCTCGCAATTATCATGGAATTGGCTCTCGACTCATACAACAAATTACAATCCTGTTTCGCCGGGTATCGGCGAGTGGTCTTACCGCATAAATGATGATACTTCTTTTCGTTCTTTCGCGGCCATCGAACTCTATATCGCAACAGGCAACAGTACTTACCGGACTTTTTTCGAGACCGCGTATAACAGTACAGGTAATCCTATAACTGCTTTCCCCGGAATTGACGATGGCGTAGGTGCTTCTGGTTCATCTTCATATTATAACTATGTCGCTATGCTCACCGGCATCAACGGCATCACTCCGGGCTATCTCGATTATGCAAACACGACAAGGCCCGTAACGGAATCTATAAGAACTGCTATCAAAAATGCATTTATCACTTCGGCTAACCAGCTTGTAAGCAGAGCCTCCGGCGGTTCCGCAACTTACAGGGTTCCGATGCTTATGTTCAACGACCTTTATTGGGGTTCCAGCGGAGTTCTATGCGGAAATGCTTATGTCTTGCTTCAGGCTTATGAATGGACGGGCACCACTACATATCGCGACACTGCCATAGATGTACTGGATTGGGTTTGCGGCCGAAATCCCGTCTCTCGAATTTTCATCACCGGCGATTACAGCGACTATCTGCACGGCACCGACCACTATTCATTTTATATGTTCGACCATTTAAACCCTGTACCGGGCTATCTGTGCGGAAATATCAATATGCTTTCCGGATACTTGTTGCAGCCATATATAAAATATTCGTGGAAATATTATTTGAATCTCCAAAATGCCGCAATTCTTGAACCATGCCTTCCCTGGCAGGCCAACTTATGTTTTCTATTGGGTTATTTTGCCGATGATTTGAAATTGCCTGATACTATTGACATTGCTTATCTGTCTGAATTTTCCAGCGCCTGGCTGACTACACCTGCCGATGCCGGCTGGAATCCAAATTGTGATATCGCTGTTCCGCCGGACCTTATTATTAATTTTAAAGATTTCGCAGTCCTCGCAAATCAATGGATGAACCGGTAATTGGCTGTAAGTTTTAATTATGCCAATGAACGCTGAAGTTGGTAAAATCATTAAAGTTTATTATTCCGTCGCCGACGCCGCGTCGTGGAGAGATCTCGCGATAATCGTTTTCTGTCAGCCATGAATCCGCTAAAATTTGTAAATCATCGGCGTTTGTCATCGTATCTCTGTTAAAATCCGCTTCATAGGGCAGCATTTCCGGCAGGACCATCATCTCTGTCGTAAAATGATAATCGAATGAACTGCCGAGAGTACCCGTATAAGCAAGCTCGACAAAAAATGCTGTCCACCCGTTTTGCGGCTGCGTTACTTGCGCCGTGTAAATTCCGCCGCCCGTATCGATAAGCTGCGTATGAACCCAGTTGTAACCTGTGGTTGAAAACCTGAAATCTCTGGCGGTTTGATTTGTAATCTGCCACAGGTAAACATATTTAGGAGCATCTGTTGTTTGGACGGTTATGGAACCATCTTCATTTATGGCCCAGGAAAATTGCGGTCTGGCCGTCCCATTTAAAAAATCATTATAAAAAGGAACCATACAATTGAATACATCGCCCGTTGCGCCGGAAAGATAATGGTCTGTATTAGGAACGTGTCTTAGATGTTTTTCGCCGGAAAGCCCGCTGAAATAAAATTGAATATTATCGCTGACGAAAAAATTGTCTCCCGCAGCGTTTATAATAAATTTCGGCATTGTCAGCCTGTCTCTGTATGCATAAGGGTCGACAATATTTATTAATTCCGTGCCGCGCGGGGTTTCAAATTGTTCGAAGATGCCCATATCCACGTAAGGCTGCAAAGCGATGGCCCAGAACCCATAAGACGCCCATTCATGCGAAAAAGACTTTTTCATATTCAGTAAATCACTTACTATCGGCGCAACGGCCGTAACTCTTGTGTCAACCGCCGCCGTTAGCCACGCTGTCCAGCCGCGTTTCGAGCCGCCTGTCAAAACAAAATGATTTATTGTTCTGCTGCCGCCTGCGCTGCTGCCTACAAAACTTACCGTTGCGTCCATACACCTGACTACCGATTTGACCATCGGCAGTTGAACAGGCCAGTTTGCATCGCCGCCATCCAAAAATTTTCTCCACGAATAAGCGACTATCTGGTCTTCGGTTCGATATATCGACTCATCCAGAAAATGCAATGGCTGATTTGGAACTGCTTTCAATATTACGATGACCGAACGTGTGGTCGCCGCAAGCCATCTGTATTGATAATCTATGCCCGGCGCAGAGTCTGTATAATTTCCGCCGTCAATTAATATCAGCGCCGCATCCCTGGTTGCTCCAAGCGACAAGTTAGGAACTACAACTGTCATCCAGTGATTCCAAACAGTATGGTCAACTTCCGATAAAGTTCTCCATTGCTGCGAAACAAGTTTTAGAGTGTAACCTTGTGTTTGTGTAAAACTGTCAGGACTGCTGCTGATTAGAGTGTATGAATAACACGGGTCGGCCATTGCGACATAATCGTCCAGTGCCGAACCGTGACAAAACAACGGCTGCACAAACAGCACTAAACATATTGTAATAAGTGATTTCACCTTGTGCCTCCTGCGAACAGATAGTTAATTTATTATATCATAAAAACTTTTTTCAGGAAATGAAATCGTCTAAAATCTCATCTATTTTTTTATAAAATACCAGTTTTTTGAGTGATTAACATAAACATTAAATCGCAATTATTACGTGTAATATTACGCTTATAATTACACATATAATATTATCGCCTTTGTTTGTCAGTTCCGCCTTTGCCCGGGATAACCTCTTATGGCATACTTGTTTTGTTGCGCAATCTGTTGCGGTAGTAGTCAAGAATTACCGCTGCAAGTATCACAATGCCCGTAATAAGTCTTTTTGTCGGCTCCTGAGCGCCGATCTGGGCAAGGCCTGTACTTAGCACACCTATAATCAAAACGCCGAGAAAAGTCCTGACAACCGACCCTTTGCCGCCCATAAGACTTGTGCCTCCGATAACTACCGCGGCTATCGCCTGAAGTTCCAAACCAATGCCCATGTTAGGATTAGCTGAAGAAAGACGTGCCGTTTGAATAACTGCCGCAATCGCCGTCAGGAAAGAACATATTGTAAAAACTGCGATTTTTACCGGTCTTGGGTCTATGCCGCTAAGCCTTACAACTTCTTCATTTGTGCCAATGGCTATCATATACCTGCCGAAAACGGTATATGACAAAATTATCTGGCCAAGCACAATAACTAAAAAAGCGATTATCGCAGGTATGGAAATCCCAAAAATGGCTGCATCGGAAATCCTTTCAACTGCGCTGCCAATGTAAATCGTTCTCGAATCCGTAACAAGATACGCAGCTCCCCGTGCGATTTCGAGCATTGCCAATGTTACTATAAAAGACGGTAGTTTCCAGCGAACGATAACTGCACCATTTAATAATCCGCACGCAAGACCTGTTAGACAGCACAATCCGATGGCCGCGATTAACGGTAAATGCCAATTTATCATCGCAACTCCGAGAACTGCACTGCAAAGAGCCATTACCGAACCGACAGAAAGGTCGATGCCGGCGATTATCAAAACAAATGTCATGCCTGCCGCGATGATTGTGATGTCGGGAATTTGATTTGCTATGGTTTTAAAAGTTATAACAGTAAAAAAATTGTTCGCTGTCAGGCCGAATATGATAATCAAAACTAAAAGTGCACCGAAAAGGCCCGTCAGTTCAGAAACCCATTTTTTTATATTATTTGAAAAAACATTCGGCATATTAACTCCATTTTTAATTTACATATTCACTGAAAGCGGCCTGCATAATATCATTTTCTGTCCAGTTGTTCCGGTCAAATGTCTGTACTAATTTGCCGTTCGACATAACCGCTATCCTGTGACAAATAATCATTAATTCCTGCAGGTCCGAAGAAACAACAATCAATCCCCTGCCCTTTGCGGTAAGTTCAGTCATTAATTTGTATATGTCGTATCGTGCCGCTATATCTATTCCCCGCGTAGGTTCATCGAAAATAAAAATGTCGCTGTCCCTGCAAATCCATCGCGACAAAATCACCTTTTGCTGGTTCCCGCCGCTAAGATGCATCGCATCCTGCCGCTGCGAGCTGCACTTAATATTCAATAAATCGATAAATTTTTCTGCACATTTATATTCTTTTTTCGATTTAATAAAACCGAAACTGCTCAACAAATCGTAATTGCCGATTGAAATATTGTCTTTCACAGCAAGGCTTAAAAGCAGTCCTTCGGATTTCCTGTCTTCGGGAATCATCGCCATCGATTTTGAAACAGCCGCTTTAGGCGATGTTAAAATCCTGCTTACATCCTGATTTTTAAGATTTATTCTCCCGCTTTGGGGCCTGTCGGCTCCGAAAATACAGCGAACCGTTTCCGTCCTGCCCGAACCTATAAGACCGGCTATGCCGAGTATTTCACCTTTGTGCAGATTAAAGCTGACATTTTTTACTTTCGGTTTACTGCACAAATCATTTATTTCCAAAATGACCTCTGTGCCCATTTTCGGCAATTCAAACTGTTCCTGACTGAATTTCCTGCCTACCATCTGCTGAACCATTTCGGATATACTCAGCTTGTCGGCAGAATCGGTAGTTATTTTTTGGCCGTCCCGGAGAACCGTTATCCTGTCGGCAATTTGTTTAATTTCGTTCATCTTATGCGAAATATAAATAATGCCCGCTCCGAGTCCTTTAAGAAATTTTATTCGTTCGAAAAGAAGTTTAATTTCTTTATCAGTAAGAGAGGATGTCGGCTCGTCAAGAATGAATATTTTGCATTTTTTATACAGGCCGGCAGCAATTTCCACCATTTGTTTTTGTCCGATGCTAAGTTTTCCTGCAGGCGTTGACGGGGCGATATTTCCAAGTCCTGCCGGCGACATCGCTTCTTTCGCTTCTTTGTGAAGCCGTGTATAATTAATAAATCCGCAGCGATTTACCATCGAATCAAAAAAAATATTCTCTGCGATACTGAGTGTATCGAGAATATTCAGCTCCTGCATTACCATTCGAACGCCCTGCTTCTGCGCCTGGCTTGTTGACAAAGGATCGTATTCAGCATCCGATAACTTCATTGTCCCCGCGTCAGACCGGATAACACCTGCTATAATTTTCGCAAGAGTGCTTTTGCCTGCCCCGTTTTCGCCTATGAGAGCGTGAACTTCTCCTTCGTGCAAACTGAAATCGATATTACTAAGCGCTTTTACGCCGGGATACGACTTTGAAATAGTTTGAGCTTCAAACAACATATTCAGCCGTTATTTTAAAGTTTCTGCTGTAATTAAATCGACCGGCGTTTCCTTATTTTCAGCTTTGCCTTTTCCATCTAAAATATCAAGTGCAAATTCAATTCCAAAAACCGCAAGTTTATCGGCATGCTGGTCAACCGTGCAAAGCATTTTGCCTTCTTTAAGCAATCTTTGAGCCGCCGATATATTATCGAAGCCTACAACAAGAATATCGTCTGTTTTTCCCGCTGTTCGCAAAGCCGCCACTGCCCCAAGAGCCATACTGTCATTTGCGCAAAGCACTGCTTTGATGTCCGGATATTCAGTTATAATAGCAGAAACCAGTTGATTGGCTTTAGCAGTTTCCCAATTTCCCGACTGCGATGTTACGATTTCAATTCCAGCTTCCTTCATCGCGTCTTCAAAACCAAGTTTTCGCTGCACGGCGTTAAAAGCGTTTGGTGCGCCTTCAATTATCGCGACCTTATCGCCCTTCTGCAATTTTTGAGCAAGGTATTGTCCCGCAAGGTAAGCACCTTTTCTATTGTCCGGCCCCACAAACGGAATTTGAATGTTTTTATCCTTAAGAACATCCTCATCGAGTTTGTTATCAATATTCACTACTACGATGCCTGAATCTATCGCTTTTTTGCACACACTGACCATTGCTTTTGAATCTGCCGGTGCAATTACAATTGCGTTGACCTGCTGCGCTATCATCTGCTCGACAAGGTCCATTTGCTTTGCGACATCAAGCTCGTCTTTTATTCCTGATGCAATGAGGCCGTATTTTTCTGAATTTTGCTTTTGATGCTCTCCTGCCCCGTCCTCCATCGTTTTGAAAAATTCATTGGCAAGCGATTTCATTATCAGCGAAATTCGCGGTTTTTGAGGTTCTTTTTTGCCGCAGCCGGGGATTAAAACAAAAATCGAAAGGATAAGCAAAATCGATATGTTTAATACTCGAATTTTCATAATCAGCACTCTCATTTCTTTTAAGTTTTTATAATCTTATTTTACAACCGGTATATTCGATTGCAAGCGTTGTTTCTTCAGGCCTGCCGAAACATTATTTATCTTTGAACATATAATTTAAATGTCTCAATTGCATATTTTCCTGTTTTTATTTTTATCGATTCTCCGTTTGAAGACAAAGGCTTGCCCTGCTCTTCAATAATATTTGTATGTTGAGCTTTAGAGATTCCAAAAGGAACTTTCAGCGATGAATTTGTGCCGTTTCCCTCTATTTCGTAAACCCTGACGACCACACCGTTATCATCTTCGCATTTTTTAATCGTGCTTATAAGAACATTTTTAGAAGACAGACTGAAAAAACTCTTTTCAACAGGCAAATCAGTATTTGCATTACGAGAAACATCATAAATTGCATATAGGAAATGATTCGATTCGATACCTGTCCGCCAATATTGTTTGTCGCTTGGGTTACAAGCTGTCAGAGAAAATTTAAAGCTATGATTGCCTTTCTGTTCGTACCAATTGCCTTCCCAGTGACAGCTTTTGCGAGTCGCCAAAAGAACCGGCTGCAAAACCGGATAATCCACCGGATTGCCGGTCGGGTCGATATAATCCCATACCGCAACGCCGCCGCCAATTATAATTCTGGCTTTGTCGTTGTATGCCGTTATAAAACTTTGTACTTCGCGCGGATATACCTCGGAGGCGTTTTGGTCATAATGCCCCTGCTCTGTCCAGCCGCCCGGCGCTCCTTTCGTTTCGTTCTCGCCGACTTTCAATATACCCATCGGCACTTCATAAGCGATTTTGCCGTTCGGTAAATCAAGTGGAAACGCCATTCTTATTTCACGATTATGCCGTCCCTGCCAGTTATTAATTTCTGCCTCGAAATCAATATTTTTGAAATCTTTATAAAAGATAACACGCTGAACGATTTGGCAATCGACAAAAGAATATCGTGTTTCAATCACATCTCGTACCCTGCCGGATTCTACAAGCGTCCATTGCGAACTGCGATTGCTTCCTTTATCAAATCCTTCCATCGAAGGCATTTGCACTTTCAAAAACTCCCCTGCCCCGTTACCGTTGGACTGCATTGAAAAAATCTCGCCGCCGAGAAATTTGCCGGTTTTAAGCAATTGGCGATTAAGCTGTTTATCATAAATACTTTTTATTCCGCCCTGTGCAAATTCCGCTTTATAATAATCGTTTTCATAATCGGTAATTACTTTGCCAACAGCCGCGGCAGTCATCAATTTGTTCGAATCTTCAATAAGATAATAAGTTTTATAACCGATAGACGGAATATCTTTTGCTGTAAAACTTAATTCGCCATGCAAAAACTGATGCGGCATAATATTCCCACCGTCGTCTGCAATATAGAACGAACCTTTAACGTTGTTGAGTTTTACTTTAACAATTCCATCTCGCATCCAGGAAAGGTCGTTGAAAACCACTATCTGCCGGCCTTTCCCAGCAGGTTTAATGCGAGCGGCAATTGATTGTAACGATTTATCGAGTATTGCTTTGCTCTGGTCGCGGGCAAATTCATATTTTTTAAGAAATACTTCATCTGTCACATCACCGTTCTTTCCGCCCCATCCGTGGTCAGGATAAACGGCCGCCTCCCATGCGTCGGATAATTCTTTCGCGGGATAATTATTAAAATCTCCTGCCAGAAGTGAATCGACAGTTGCGAACATTTCAGCCGCGGGCAGCAGAATCCCTGAGTCTCTTTTCGCTGAAACAGCCCAATGATGTGTCGGCCCGTGTATATAAAGCCAGATGTTCGGCCGCTCGCCGACAATAGTGTCAAGCTTTACGTCGGGCTTAACAACAGAATCCATAAAATTTTCCGCCGTTGTATGTTCCATCCGCGGCATCTTATTATCCGCAGGCGAAGTTTTATTAAACTCCTCTGCCAGCAAATTCCATCGCCTGCATACATCTGAATAATTGACGGGATGCAGGCCATCGGCACACAGGTAAATGCAAAATACAGGCGGCAGATTTCGCTTTCGATAATAATCGCTCTGCTGGGCAAGTTTATTTGAGACTTTTGATATTACCTCTGCGATATCGCACTTGAAATTTCCATAAGTCCCCAATGGACCGCTGTAATAACCATTGGAATAAACTGCGACTGAACTGCCGTCAGGACTTGTCCATTTAAAAATTCCCTCGGCTTGTCGGCTCACAACTAAATAATCGATTCCCGCCTTTTTAAGTATTTGCGGCATTTGCATCGCTCTGCCGGGCACATCGACATTATATGCGACTCTTGCATCGGCCCCAGGCAGAATATTTCGTATCATTTTACGCCCGAAATAAGCCTGACGAATTAACTGCTCTCCCGATTCGAGCGATTCATATGGCTGTGTGTAAGTTGCTCCCCATGCAAAACGTTTTTCGATTGCCCGCTGTAAAATTTCGTCTTTAAGCTCAGGATGTCTCTGTAGATATTCTTTAAGATTAAGTGCCTGCTCCATCGCGAAGCAATATCCCTGCTCAGTCCGCATAAACTCCAAAGCAGGTGTAATCGTCTGAACATCGCGATTAGTTTCACACTGCCCCGGCGTATCCAGCCAGGCAATATCCTGATGACTGGATGAAACAAGGCATATCGTTCCGCCGCTGAAATATCCCCATTGTATGTTGTCTGCGGTATCTTCGGCAAAATTAATACTGCTGAAAATTGTAATTATTGCAAGAACTGATAATCCTGTATTTCTCATAAAAGCATTTTCACCAGTTGTCGGTATTGACTTTCTGCGATTTCCCTTTTAGCGTACAGTCCAGCTCCACCAAAGCGTACAGCAGGTTGCCCACACCGTCGATCGCCTCGTAGTATGGTTTGGCCGGATGTCCCCTGAATAATCCATTTACGTATAATTTCGCAATCGCTTCATCTGCTAATTTTTGTGCAAGCTGTAAATACTTCGGCTTTTTCGTAAGCGAATACAAATCAAGATAGAACGAAATTGTCCTGCCGTATTTTTCAGCGTAGGTGCCTTCTTTGCCGTAAGTTTTTGTGTAGTCGGAATACCACGAGACGTCTGTTTCGTTTGTATTTGTCGGAGTTTTTTCAATCCAGTCTGCAAATCTCTCCGCCGCAATCAGCATATTGGCATCGCCTGTCAGACGATACGCAAATGCGTAGCACTGTGCCGTTTCCAGCGGGAACTGACTGCCGAGAATATAAGGTTCCCACAAATCCAGATGTCCTCTCGGCTCGTATTGCCCATATTGCTCGTTATTTCCGAATTGTTCCGGTTCTGTTGATGCAGGCTGCCGCGGGCCGGGTATCGGAGTTCCGTCAAGTTTCAATGCACCCCAGAATTCCCCGTTTTTCTCGTCAAAGCCGTATTTGTTATAAGCATCTAAATAGGCTATTGCCTGCATTTTAAACATAGCTTCCTTTGTCAGCAGATATGCAGTTAAGAGGCTGTGGCAATAAGGTCCGCTTATATCGGTAGCAAACGTGCTTCCGTCAAATCTGCCGCTGCCGGCATTTGGTCTTTCGGCAATAAGATTCGTATTTTTGTCGCGAAGGTTCCAGAAATAATTCGCAAGCAGTTTCGCCCTGTCGAGCCAGATTTCATCATTTGTTTTTGAATATAAAAACGCAAATGCGTCTATCATACTTCCCGCCGTCAGTGGAAAATCGCATCCGACTTTGCCGTCGTCATGGCGATTTGTTTCACCTGTTTGTTTATTTATTACCTGCCATCGCCAGATAGCTTCTATTTCTTTTGTTACAGCTTTGGGATTTACCTGCCAAAGCAAGTCCCATTGAATTTGTATTCCGGCGTGTATTTCGTGCCAGTTTAATAAATGGCCGGTCATTTTATCTTCGAACACATCGTAATGCCTGTGGCCTGCCCACCAGAATAAGCCTTTCTCATCGACAAGATTTTTGAAATAGTATTTTATATATTCCTTAGCGGCATTTGAATAAGCCTTGTCGCCGGACAATTCAGACTTCAGATACATTACGTTTATCAATGGCTGGTCAGTGAATAAATTTGCACCTGCAGGATTTCTTCGTTCCCGCCGTATAACCCGCCAATTTTCATCCAGCGGCAAAGGATTCTGCGGACAGGTTCTCGAATTGACATCAAGTATGCTCACGAATATCGGCGATTTGACTGGCCCATAAGTATCCCTGCCGTATTTAATCAGATTATCGAGACAGGTTTTTACCGCCGTTTCGTATTTACCGTCTGTGTCAGCGAAAAGCGAACTGCTGAGCATTAAAAACGACAGAACAATTGTTTTGTATTTATTACTCATTTCCCTAATTCCCATTATACCTGTCAATCCAGTGCTTTTCAATCTCTTCCAGAGATTTGCCCTTCGTTTCGGGTATAAGCTTATATACGAACAAAAACGCCGGTGCGGTCATCGCCGCGTAAAGTAAAAATGTATTTCCGGCCCCCAAACCGGCCAGCAGTCTCGGCAGTGTCTGTGAAATGATAAACGCTGTAACCCACAGCGCCAACGCTCCCGCTCCGACAGCGCTGCCTCTTGTGCGGGTCGGAAAAATTTCCGAGATAACCACCCATACCCCCGGCCCGTAGGAAAACGCGAAAAACGCAATATAACACAATAACGGCACAAGTATCAGAAATTTGTGAGTGATATTCAAATTAAACATCAGCCCGATGATAAGCAGCGACACAAATGTTCCGCCGATACCGACAAGCAGCAAAGGCCTGCGGCCGATTTTGTCGATTTTCCATATCGCAAGAAAAGTAAACAGCGAATTAATCATTCCGACCGTCACCGCAGCACCGAATGCCCCGCCTACACTAAGACCTGCTTCGATAAGTATCTTCGGTGCAAAATACATCACCGCTGCTATGCCGCTTAAATGTGCAAAAACCGGCAGCATTACGCCTATCAGCAGCGGCCTGCGAAATCTTGCTTCGAACAGTTCGCCAAAGCCGCCGCTTTCAAATTTAATCACTTCGTTTATGTCGGCAAATTCCTTCTGTGCCTCTGCCTGGCCGTTTATGCGAACAAGAACGTTTAATGCCTTTTCGCCTCTGCCTTGCCTTACAAGCCATCTCGGGCTTTCGGGAATAAACAGCAAAGTCAAAAGAAACAGGATCGCAGGTATCGTCTCAGTGCCGAACATTCCTCGCCAGATTTGAGAGACAAACGCCCAATGAAAAAATCCGCCGACTTCTGCAGTGATTACGCCGGCATTATCGCCTGCAACGTGCAGAATAATGCTGTTTACAAAAAACGAAAACAAAATTCCCAGCGTAATGGAAAGCTGATAATACGAAACAAGCCTTCCCCTCAAAGCAGGTGGAGAAACTTCAGATATATAAACCGGGGCCGCCATAGATGTAATGCCGACTCCCAAACCGCCGATGATGCGGGCAACTATCAGCCAGAATGCCGAGCTGGGAAAAATACACCAGACGCAGGAAATCAGCAGAAAAACTGCGGCAAGAATTAGAATGGGCTTTCTGCCGAATTTATCTGTTAAAGGTCCGGCAAACGCTGCACCGAATATACAGCCGAACACTGCAGAGCTTACAATCCAGCCTTCCATATCCGCGTTCAATTGAAACTGGCTTTTGACAAACTCGATTGCGCCGGAGACTATCGCCGTATCGAATCCAAATAAAAAACCGCCCAGCGTCGTTATAAGGCAAATAACGGAAAGGTAGAGCAAGCTCCCTTTTTGTGTTGTTTTATCCATATCTGACCACCTGCAAACAATTAATATTTCCCATATTTTTCAACGAGCTCGCCGACTCGTATTACACGTCTTTCCAATCCATCAGGCGGAACCTGATCTGCCACGCCGAGAACATAACGCGATTCCTGTTTCATCACATTGATTACTTCGATAACGTGTCTGTCAAATTCATCATCACCAACGTGTTCGGTGAAATAAATCCCCGGCACTCCGCCCCAGAGTATCGCGTTTGTGCCTTGAGCGTATTTCGCCCAGTCACCGATTGCCAAATCACCCACTGGCGCAGGTGTCATCGCTTCAATCACACTGAATCCCGCCTGGCATACCTGCCTCAGCAATCCTTTAAGC
This sequence comes from Phycisphaerae bacterium, assembly GCA_041652575.1. Classification (NCBI taxonomy): domain Bacteria; kingdom Pseudomonadati; phylum Planctomycetota; class Phycisphaerae; species Phycisphaerae bacterium. Next base: position 177,223 of record JBAZHC010000004.1, read on the forward strand.
GTACCGTCAAGATGAATGTACGAATACTTTACCGCAGCTTTTATTCTGCTTGTCCAGTGCGTATGATAATCCTTCATAAAGCTATCGAAAAATTTAGGGCCGACAACTTCCGACGATAAATTTTCCGGTATCATTAAAACTTCCGCAGGACTTGCAAGTGCGATTTCCGCCGCCTTATCGTGACTCTTTCTGACAATCGCCAATGTGTTTTCCAGCAAAGCCCGGTCATTCATAAACATCATTGTAACCGCCACAATGCCCGCATCGAGAGCGACCATTTGCATAAACGGACTTTTAGGCAAATAACAAAGCATTACTCCCATTTCACCGATTTGCTTCAGACGGATATTGGCAAAATCATAATCAGGCTCATATCTCGTATTTTCATGAACATAAGCATAAGCAGACAAGTCCGCTTCGGATTTTATCAAATGCTCTGTCGGCGCATCCGTAAAAGAGGCCTGCATATATGTCCAGCATTCCCGAAGCGTCCCTTTTGGCGTTTCAATCTGTCGAAATTTATTATTATCTTCGTGCCATTCGGTAACTTTACAGTTTTCGATAATTGTTTTGAATGGAAAATATCCCTGCAGATAAAATCCCACGCCGAGCCTGCGATGCCAGTCGATATAAGCCTGAGATTGTTTGAAGTCTGCCGGTTTTTCTCCCCTCCCGATGAGCGCAGATGCCCAATAGTCGAGGTCGCCAAACCACGGAACTATGTCAGGCCTTTTGCCTGCCAATATAGCCAAAACTCTTTGTCTCTGAGTCATAATGAAAATATAATGTACAATCCTTTGTGCTTATTTCAAGAACTGTTTTTACTTTCTGTTCTTTTTGTTGACTTATGTGTTTTTTTCATTATATAGAACTATCGAATATTAAAGTCATCATTGCGAGCAGTCTCGATTTTTTGTGGACGCCTTAAAGGGAAAAAATATGCGACGATTTTCTATCCTGATTCTTGTTTTGTACTTCGTCCCGCTTGCCGCAGGAGCGAAACTCAATAATGATTCGATTATTCAGATTGCCGGCAACGTTGCCTCGAAGGCAGTCGCTGTTGACCTTTACGATAAATATGAATCTTTTTTCGTAGATTTTGGTGTCCTGAAATTTGCACAGGAGACAAACAACCCGGCCTTGAAAAACAAGGTGATTGAAAATTATGATAAATTTCTCAAATCAAACACTTTAACTCCAGGCCACGTTGACAAGAACGCCTGTGGAATTTTAGGATTTGAAATATACCTGCAAACCCATGACCCTGCATACCTTGAAATACCGTTATCTCTTGCCGATGACGAATGGCTTAATCCGCGGGATGACGGCCTGACAAAATATTCACGTTTCTGGACGGATGATATGTTTATGGTTGCCGTGCTTCAGATACAGGCGTATAAAGCAACCGGAAAATCCATTTATCTTGACAGAGCCATTATTCAATTGCTTGCTTATGCCGACAAATTACAGCAGCAAAACGGCCTATTTCAACATACGACAAAAATTCCTGTTTTCTGGGGAAGAGCAAACGGATGGGCGGCATCGGCGATGACAATTACTCTTCAAAATATGTCTAAAGAGCATCCAAAGTATGATACGCTGATGAATATTTATAAAAAATTAATGAATGGTATCTTAAAACATCAGGACGGCGACGGCTTATGGCACCAGGTACTTTTAGACAAAGATAGTTTTCAGGAGACTTCCTGCACTGCGATGTTTACGTATTCGTTTGCAACCGGTGTCAAAAACGGCTGGCTCGATGATTCCTTTAAAAATGCCGCGATTAAAGGGTGGAACGGCTTAACAGGCAAAATTGAAAACGGATTGTTAAAAGATGTCTGCTGCGGAACTGATGAGAATAGTTCTTATAATTATTATTTAGACAGACCGCGAATTACAGGTGATTTTCATGGCCAGGCCCCTCTTCTTTGGGCTGCGACAGCTCTGCTTCAAATGCACAAATAGATATTTGTTTAAAGACGAAATCAGGAGTAAGTGCTGTTTTTATTTTCAACTGCCGGGTTACGGCGCTTTTGTGCAGGTGCCCATATCTAAAAAATTATAATCCAGCATTACCGAAGGTGTGTTTTTCTCTCTCGTCTGCATTTTTTTTATCAGCATAGCAACTGCTTCTCTGCCCATATTTGTTTCAGGCTCAAGCATCGCAGTAGCGGTCAATCCTATTCTTTGATGCGATTCGCAAGCGAAAGTGAGAACAGACAGGTCTTCGGGTATATGTATATTCAAACGGTTGGCAGCCGTCTGCAAAGACGGTATCGAATATGACCAGTATAAAAGCATTGCGGTAGGTCTGTCTTTTTTACTGAGAACATCATAAAACAATTGTGTCTGTTTCTCCATCGTGTCATCGACCCTGTAACTCGGTGTAATATCCAATACTTCGAGCGAAGCGTTTTTCATTGCACAGGTATAACCTTCCCGTCTTTCAGCAACGCTGTAATGCGCATCTTCCCTAAGATCGTTGAAGTAAACATTACAGTAGCTGATTCTCTTGTGCCCTAATTTTATCAGGTGTTCTGTAGCTTTTTTCGCCGCGGTAAAACTGTCCGGATAGATGGCATTGTACGGCATCTTGTAGTTCATCCAGACTGTAGGCATAGAAGTTTTTGCTATGGCTTTCCTGACCATCGGCGGCAAATCCTGATAATAATTCACAATCAGTCCGTCCGCCATTAGAGAGCGAAAGATTTTAGGCATGTCATTGGAATGGCCGGGTTCAGGAATATTGGCCAGCAAAAGATGCATATCCTCTTTCTCAAGATTTCGGTGTATTTCATTTACTAAATTTTCCGGAAGATAACTTTTCCCAGCCATACCGCTCTGGAGCACGGCTACACAGTGAAATTCCCCTGCTTTAATGCCAACCGCATAAGCATTTGGTATATATCCCAGTTCCAAAGCAACTTTCTTTACCTTTTCCTGACATTTTTTGCTGATTCTGTATTTATCAGCTTTTCCGTTCAAAACTCTGGAAACGACAGAGATATCTACCCCTGCCTGATGAGCAATTTCTTTGAGGGTTATTGGCACGGAATTTAGCATTTTTTATATCGCCTAAAAACAAAACATTGCAAATATACTTAGTCGCCATATCTTGTTGTCTGGAGACTTTTACGCATTTTTTTAATATTTTTGCACATTCATATAAAAATGCAAATTTATTAGTTTTTTTAATTTTACAAAGTTGTTATTTTATTGCAAAATTTATCTTTTCCAATCCAGCCCGATAACACTCCCTTTTTCGAAGCCTGGCAATAGACAATTCCATTGCACAAATGTTTGTGCATAAATTTCATTGACAACGAGAAGAAGGATATATACAATACGACAAATGATATTTGTATGTGTTTTTATGAGCAGGCCAATGGTACAAACAAAACGGCTTTTCGCAGGCGGTTACAGTGTAGGTTTTACGCTCGTAGAGTTGCTTGTGGTCATTTCCATTATAGCATTACTTTTAGGGATGCTTCTCCCTGCCTTGAGTAAGGCTCGTGAACAAGGAAGAGCAACGGTTTGTGCAACAAATCTGCGTAACTATGGCCCAGCACTGCTGATGTATGCTCAAGACGACAGCAGCGGAAGGTGCCCCTTCAGCTTCAGTTGGCTGTATAAAATGAAAACTATCATGGACGCAAACGCAACTGGTGAATGTCCTCAAGAGTGCAGATGGCATTTTGACAAACAAAAACCTGATGGTACTTTGTGGCCGTATTTAAAAGCTGCAGATGTTCATATGTGCCCCACATTTAAAAATTTAGCCTTTGCCGGCGGACGTAATAAATGTCCAAATAACTCTCAGCATAGAAATCATTTTTACGGTGGAAGTAAATTAATTCCATTCAATCCGAGATATAGCTATTCGATGAATCGCTGGCTTGGTATGGATTGGATGGGCTATCTTGCCGACCCGAAATTAAAAACAGAACCTTCACTTAAGTTGAGCCGAGTAACCAGAACAGCTCAATGTTTTGCATTTTCCGAAGAAAATTTGTGGTGCATAAACGGCGGCCGAAGCGGTGTCCCAGACAGCTTTAATCATTCATTAAGAATAGGCGACACCTTGGTATACAGTAACACTGCTATGGCTAAGACAGACCTGTGGATGTATGCTCTTGATAATGGCGGGGTTCAAGCTAATTTTGCTACCTATCACGGCGTTTCATCCAGCAAACGCGATGAAGGCAAAGCCAATGTTGTATTTGTGGATGGTCATGTCGCCAGAATAAGGGGACTGGCGGGACGTAATGCCTATATGGAGTATGGCAGGCCATTTGATGGGCATGAAAAGCAAAATAATGGAAATATCTGGTAGCTTTGCAAATTAGACTGCAAGGATTGGTAAAATGAAAAAAATTAAAAAAGCATTTACCCCAGCACTAATTTACAACACTGCTGAACAAGTAAGTTCGAAAGACAACTTACCTCAAAAATTACGGCCCTGCCTTGTTTATATACGCCTATGATAGCAGCGACAAAGTACCTTTTACTTTTTCCTGGCTTTACTCGTATCATGAAAAAAGAATATTTGGTAATTTTGGCGATATTTTATCTTTTTTTCTTTGCTTATTTGTAATTCAAAGCACCTATTGTTGGCATTATATATCCGGCAGGTTGATTACGCGTTTTTGCCGCAAAAATCTCTTTTTTTCAACCAGCCCTATAATACTCCTGTTTTTGAGATTCAATGCCAGATAATATCGCTGCACAAACTTTTGTGCACAAATTACATTGACATCAAAGGGTGGGATAGCTATAATACAATAATTACAATATTTAGCGAATTTATGTTTATTTACAGGTGAGCCAATGAAACAGACAAAATGGTTTCCCAGAGTGGGTTGCGACAAAGGCTTTACTCTCGTAGAATTACTGGTAGTCATCTCTGTTATAGCGTTATTATTGGGTATCATGATTCCAGTGTTGAGTGCCGCGCGCGGCAAAGCCCAAACGATTGTATGCGCATCTAACCTGAGAAATTATGGTCTTGCTTTGCCTATGTACGCTCAGGACAATTCCAACAAATCGCCGTTCATGGTATCATGGCTTTATTCTCAGGCGACCATTCAAAAAGGTGTGACTGACAGAAAGTGCCCCAAGGAATGCAGGTGGCATTATGACAAAGACGTTCCGGATGGATCTCTTTGGCCATATCTGAAAAATAAAAATGTTAACCTGTGTCCGACATACAGAAGTTATGCTCTCGTATCCAAATGCGGATATTCGGGACATTCAAAAGCTACGCCGTTTAACCCGATATACAGCTATGCGATGAATTGGCATCTCGGTTTCGATTGGGTTTCCTATCTGGGCGGGCAAAAAGTATCTGTGGATGGCCAGTTAACTTCGATTACGTGGGCTTATGAATTAACGACAAAAATATCTATAGTCAACCGCCCTGCACAGTGTTTTTCCTTTACAGAAGAAAATCCGTGGGTAACTGGTCAAAGAATTGGGGACGCTCCTAAATGGTATAGCCACGTTGCTTTAAATGACAACGCCTTATGGCTTAATGCAAATGCCGGCTCGTCAACCTTCCCAAATGACGCCACAGATAATTTTGCTACATATCACAATGTCACCGGAAGCAGGAAAAATGAAGGAAAGGCAAACGTCGCTTTCGTTGACGGGCATGTTTCTACTGTAAAAGGCTTGGCAGGATACGACGCTTATATGGAGTATGGAAGGCCATACTCTGGACACAACAAGATAAGAGTCAATGGCACCCCTATCTGGTAAATGGTAGTTATCCCGCCAATATTTGAGGGTGGCGGTTTTGTATTTAATAAATTAATTCTTCTAAGGAGGTTTAAGATGAAAAATGGATTAACGATTTTCGCAGTTGTTATCCTGACGACGACAATGGCAATGGGCGAGTTAGTCGGCTATTGGCCATTAGACGAAGGTACCGGCCTTACTGCTGCTGACTCCTCTGGTCACGGAAAAACCGGCGTTCTATACGCAGCAGATAGCAATAATTATCCGGCGTGGATAACCGGCCACAACGGAAGCGGCGGCGCTTTGCAGTTTAACGCCAACACTACCGGCTCTTCAAACTGGAATCATGTGGTTGTGGATATAAACACTGCTGATGGCTTGGCAAGTCTTGGCAGAGTGTTTACTGTTGCAGCGTGGGTCAGAAGAGACACCCTGGATTATTTAGACTGGCCGAGAATAATTGACACAGATGCCTATGATGTCGAGCTTGCTTTAGACCCTGACGGCGACTCGGCAAGCTGGGATCCGTACGACTATTTCTATTCCGATGTAAACACTCCATGGGCATTATCTATAGGCCTTGAAAATGACGTACAGAAAACGCTCGGAAGCTGGTATCATCTTGCGATAACCAGTAACGGCCAAGTGGTAACAAAATATGTTAACGGTATCGCCGTACACACTACGAGCACACCACTGAATTCTTTACCTGTTGCGACTACAGACTTTTACATAGCGTCTAAAACCCAGGGCGATGCCTATTTCACAGGCGCTCTGGATGACGTTGCAGTTTGGGCAGGTAAGTATCTGCCGGTATCAGAAATTGCCAAATTGGTAGATGGCACTGCAACGCCATTAACAGTAGTTGAGTCGAGTGGAACTGTTGCTCCGGTTTATTATATTGAAACTCCTTTGTATGTCCTTGCTCCGAACCCGGCAGCATTGAATGTGGATGGAATTCAGATGATGTCGGTGATAAATAATCAGGTCGTGTACAATACTTCCTGGATATTCCCGGAACCAAACAGCCAGCTTGCTATTAAACCGTTCGCATGGTTTGTAAAAAATGAAACTAACTACAACAATATACCGGAAGGAGATCTTTCAAAGTATGGTGTTGAGTGGATAGATTCGTCATGGAATGGTCGCGAGCCGAACATGGCTGTGATGGCTGCATATATTACTCCGGGCATGGTTTATGGTCAGGGTAATTGCTGGTACGAAATTTACTGGCCAACATTGTCGTGGTGTAATCATGCATACTTTAGGACAAATATAAGGGTGGCGGCGATTAATGCCCATGGTGCCAGCGTTCGTGTGGCGCTCTATAGCCGCTCTGCTGATTTGGTGCCTGATATCAACAACCACAGTACATTATTAACTCTTCTTGAAGAAGTGGAATTTCCACTTAACGCAGGTGACCGTGTTTGGCAGCATCTTGAAATGATTCTTCCTAAGATACTAAGCTCGTCAATGCCTCCGGTTTGGTTTGAAATGGCGATTGTTGGCGGCGACGCAAACACGGTACTTTATATTGATAACTTCAGGCCTGATGCACAGGCTGCTGTTACATTAAAAAGTTCCAATTTCGACAAGGACACTTTTATTAATTACGATGATGTTGACTTGTTAGGCGATGGCTGGCTTGATAGTTCAGGCGCCATGCTGCTTGACCCGAGAAGCGGCGGGTTGCTTGCCAATGGCGATTTTTCAGCTGATAGTCTTTCTGTCCTAATTGATGACGCCAACAAAGTGATGAACCCGACAGGCTGGACATTTACAGGAACTGGCGCAGGCGGCTTGATACGTACCGCTAAACGCGGCAGGTTGGGATGGTATTTCTCTCAGCCGAATGTAAGTACCATCGGAGGAAATCTTTCAGCTTTCTTAACAGATAAGTCCTCTGGTGACCCAAATGTCCTTGAGCAGACAGCTTCTGGGACAGTCGCCTCCGGTCAGACTTATTATGCCATGGGATATGTAATGGGCTATAAATACAACGCCGGCAACGACCTTGGTGAGTGGTATAGCTGGAAAGATACAGCTACAATGGAAATAGTTGTTGATGGCGTTGTAAAAGCAACAGCCTCTCGTCCATTGTCGAGAAGCATATGGCGTGCTTTATACTGCTCTTATACAGCGGTTGGCGCAGACGCAGGCAAACCCATAAAGATAAGATTCTCTTACAACAATAGCTATATCAATGTGGCCGGTGATCCATCTGGAGCTATGAATGTCGGTTATGCATATCTCGGCACAACTATGCCGACTGAATATCCTGAAAAACGTACAAACCTGCTGACCAACGGCGGATTTGAAGACCTGTCTGTTGTTCAAACCCAAATACCGACTATGTACACAAGTCTGACTACTTCAGACAATTCAGGTGGCTGGTTTATTAGTGGAATCCCGGCATTGTTCCCTGGTTGGATGTATGAAGTTCCAACAGGTTATGATATGGCCAATAAGGGTGGAGCCTTCAGTTCTGCTTACTATGGCTCTCCGATACCTACACCTGGTCTTAATGATATTGTTTTATATGCCGGCGGAACCCTTGTCTATGGTCAGATAGTAGGCGCTCTGACATCAGGTACTACTTATTATCTTGATACGGCTTGCGGTGTGCTTATCGAGCCGCAGACTTGGGGCGCCGTGAGTGTGACGTGGCCAAATCCGGTCCCTAAACTTCATATTGAGCTTTGGAGAATACCGGCCGGCGTAACAGACCCTAATATTATACATACAGGTATCACTACGCTTGCATCAGGTTATGTTAAACTTGCTAATGCTGATGTTAACTCAACTGGCGACATTAAATCCACAACGAAATGGCAGATAATTGGTACATCCTACACCGCTACTTCTTCCGATACCAATGTGTATGTACGAATTTATGGTACTAACCCGGTTGTTACAGGAACCACATATCCATCGTTTGTATTCAGCGATGTTTATCTGTCAACTGCTAAACGACAGATTCAAGGCGGTTCTCTTGTTAGCAATATCGCAGCCGGCACACAGTATGATGTATTAGGTCCTTATAACTGCTACCAGGCAGGTCTGATGGGCTATTCAGCTCCTGCAATCGATATTAATGGCGACTGCCTGACAAACTTTGTTGACTTTTCGGTTCTTGCAGATGAGTGGCTTGAATTAGGATTTGAATAATAAGTGAATAGTAAAATTTGCGGCGGTGTCAAAACCGCCGCAAATTCCTGATAGCGATCTTTAACATGAAGAGTTAGAAGATCAAACGCAAGTCAGGGATGGACGCTTTTTCAGGTAAGTAATTTTGGAGTAGGTAAGAAAAGGTTGAAGACTGTTAGCTTTATTATCTTTGCTCTTGTTATCATGACTGGCTGTGCTCTGGCCAGCTATCCGCAGCCTGCCGGGTTGTGGGAGTTCAACGATTCTGCCAATCTTGCAATTGCCACTTTAGGCGCAAACTTAATTGAGTCAGGCTCTCATTCCGCCGTCGCGGGTATCGGCCCGGGCGATGGTGCGGTATTAGACCCGCTGACAAGTTACTACACATGCACTCATGGAATCGCTCCTAACGGCGGCGGTGCTTATGTAAATGAGTGGACCGTATTGATGGACGTAAAAGTTCCGACCGCCAGTATCGGCCAATGGATGACTTTGTATCAAACTAATCCCTCAAATTCCAATGACGGCGACTGCTTTATCTCAACCGACAGAACGTTAGGCGTAACCGAAACAGGATACACAAGGAATAAAGTAAGCGGCGAAACCTGGTATAGAATAGTAATATCCGTTGATAACGGCAGCTTTTACAGGATTTATGTCGATGGACTGCCCTGGCTGCCCGGTGCGGGTCAAACAATAGACGCAAGATTTTCGCTCGACCCGCAGATTCTATTTTTCGCCGACGATAACGGCGATGATTATCCTATTATTTGCACTAACTTGGCAATCTGGGGACAAGCTCTTTCAGATGCACAGGCAAGCGAACTTGGCACGGCATCCACCGCTATTGTAATAGACACCTATAGTAATACCGGAATAAATCTGATTAATAATCCTTCCGGCAGCGATAACGTTTTAACGGACTGGACAATCACAGACGGCAACGAATGGCAGGCTACAGACAGAACGGACTGGCATTGGCCGAGAACAAACAATTATTATTTCACACCCGGCCGTTCTGCTCACAGCGAGATGAGCCAGATAATAAACATCGGATATCTTGCAACTGACATTGATAACGGCAGAATTTCCGCAACCGCAAAAGGTTATATCGGCGGCGGAAATGATGGAGATCAGGGCCGTATAATTGTCGAATACAGAAATAGTACAAATGTAATACTGGCAACAACAGACAGCAACTGTATTGAGGGGGCGAATTCAGCCAATTGGACACAATTGGTTCTTCCGGATGCCAACGGGCTTATACTGCCTTCGGGAACTCGTTCTATTAAATACCGCCTGCTTACGCAGCGGACAAACGGAACAGACTGCGACGCATTTTTTGACGACCTTTCATGGGAATTCAAGAGAGTAATCGCCGGCAACACTGCACCGGGTGTTCCTTCAGTCGCAGGTTCTAATTCTGTCTCGACCGGCACAAGCACAGCATATACTTTTGTTTCTACAGATGCCGAAACAAACAACATCAGCTATCAGGTTGACTGGGGCAATGGGATTTCAAACTGGTCCGATTTACAGGCCTCCGGTACAAATTATAACGTTTCATATAGTTGGCCTGTACTCGGCGTTTACGCAGTTCGGGCAAGAGCTCGTGACAGCAATGGAGCAATCAGCCAATGGTCCGTTCCTTATAACGTAACGGTTTCGGGCGATGCGGCAGGCGTGTTCAAATCGCAGCCGTATCTGCAAAACGTAAGTAAAACCGCGATGACCATCGCATGGGAGACTGACCGTCCGGTAAACCCAACAGTTGACTGGGGACTGACTTCCTCTTACGGCAATAATACAAAAGGATTGTGCATTAACGCAGGGTTAAACGGAAGCACCATAGTATATACCTGCAAAGTACGAATCAGCGGACTCGACCCGCAAACAACTTATCATTTCAGAGCGTGCAATGGCTCAACATTAGGTAACGATGCAACATTCACAACCGCTCCAAACGATGATACACCATTTACTTTTGCCGTCATCGGCGACACTCAAATGGTGGCCAGAAGACTAATAAATGATGCGCCGCATCCGGAGTGCAGCGCTGCAATATTTACAGCTATGGCCTCAACAGTTGATATGGCTGTGTCTATTGGTGATGTTGTCGATAACTCGTCATACGGCCTTTATGTTAGTGCGTTCAGGCCTTATATGTGCGACATTCTGGGTAAACAGAAGCCGGTCTTTATCGCTTTCGGCAATCACGATGAGCCCGAAAACAGTCTGGTACACAAAGTCGTGCAAAACAGCGGTATGGGCAGTTTCTCGTTTAATTACGGCAACGCTCATTTTACCTGCGTTAGTTATTCGGATTGTGTAAAAGGCACGCTGCCGTCCGATGGGCATATCAATTCTTTGCCGCTTGACTGGATTCAGCAGGACCTTTCATCTGACGAGGCGCAAAACGCAACCTGGAGATTTCTGTTTATTCACGTTCCGCCTTATTGCGAGCGGTGGTTTAACGGCAGCAGTAATATGCAGACATATCTCGTTCCGCTGCTGAACCAATATAATGTTCAAATATGTTTTAGCGGCCATACTCACGAATATGAACGCGGGATGTTAAACGGAACATTTTATGTAATCAACGGATGCGCCAATTATCTTGATGTTGTCGAATCGATTACCATAGACTGGCCGTTTATGACAGTCGGCGGTGCGCAGAATATACCGGGTCTGCCCGATGGCGGCGGTTTAATACACGGCTGGACTGAAGTTCAAATTGACGGAACAGAACTTAATTTTAAAATGCACGCATATAATCTTGACGGCAGTTATTTTGGTGTGATAGATACAATCAATTTCGCACTGTCAGATTTTAATATGGACAACAATGTTGATGCCTCTGACCTTGTTGAACTGGCGGATGTCTGGTTAGATGCCGGTCAGTTCTCCAGCAGGGATATCGCTGACAGAGAAAATAAAACAATCAATATGAAGGATTTTGCTGAGTTGGCCAACTATTGGATGTACCAGGGTCAGTTTTAGAAATGCGTTTAATCTAAACTATAAAGTTTAGTAAAATTTTAATAACTTTTTTTGGAGGATTAGAAATGAAGAAATTTGTTGTAGTAGTATTAGTTCTTGCAATATCGGGTATTGCAGGAGCGGCCGGTTATGTTCCTGCCGGTGCAACGGGTCTGTGGCGTTTCCAAAACAGCACAGACAAACTTAAAGCGACATTTGGCACAGACCTGGTGAACAGCAACCCAGACAACGCTGCCTGGATGTTAGGTCCATGGACTATGATAGGAGTCCCGGGAAATGCCGGTTTGTATGCTGACGGCGGTATCGTTCAGGATCGCAGTTGGGATTATCTTAGCTGCTATCATGGTATCAGCGGCGGCAATGGCGGCGGAACCTACATCAATGAGTACACAATTGCCATGGATGTTTACACAGGCGGCGCCAGCTGGTTCAGTTTATACCAGACTGCATGGGGCGGCAATTCAAATGATGGTGACCTGTGGGTAACTCCAACTGGCGCAATCGGCAATGGCGATACTGGTTATTCAACCCTGACCATGGACAACACCAAATGGCACAGAATCGTATTGTCTGTTGACAATGGCAGCTTCTTCAGAGCTTATGTTGACGGCGTTCTGTTCCTCGATGGTACTCCACAGGCCGTTGATGGCAGGTTCTCTCTCGAACTTGACCGTTTCAATCTTTTCGCAGACGACAGTTGGGAAGACTCATGGATTCTCACCGGCACAGTAGCAACATGGGGTCGCGCTCTGACAACTCCAGAAATCGCTCAAATGGGCGGCTGGATAGGCGGCAGTGCAACACCTACAGAACTGATAATTCCGGAACCAGCAACGATGGCTTTACTGGCTCTCGGCGGTTTGCTGATTAGACGCAAGAAATAAGTTCGGCAGCAGATGATTTGATTTTAAATTGTTAAACCAAAGGCTGCGGCGGTAAAACGCCGCAGCCATGGTTTGCTTCTCTAAAAAAACTTTGTTTAATCTATAATGTTAAAATTTAATAAAATTTGATTAGCTTTTTTTAGGAGAAGAGGAATGAATAAAATTATTATAGCAATATTAGTTCTTACAATATCCGGTATCGCAGGAGCAACGATAAATTTCCCGATGAACGGGCTCACCGGTCTGTGGCGTTTCCAGGACAGCGCCAATAAATTTGCACCTACATTTGGCACGGCCCCCATTACATCCAGCAACGCCGGTAACAGCGCATGGTTCTCAGGTCCATGGACAATGGTAGGAACCCCGGTAAATAATGGATTGTATGCTGACGGGGGATGCATTCAGGAACGCATCTGGGATTACATTACGGTTCAGCACGGTATCAGCGGCGCTAATGGCGGTGGCAGCTACATCAATGAGTACACAGTTGCCATAGATTATTGCCAGACAAGCGGCCTGACCGCATGGAACAGTCTGTTCCAGACTGCATGGGGCGGCAATTCAAATGACGGCGATCTGTGGACTGATGGCGCCGGCCATATCGGCGTTGGTGCTACTGGTTATTCAACTCTGACCTATGACGCATCTAAATGGCACAGAATCATATTGTCAGTTGACAATGGCAGCTTCTACAGAGTTTATGTTGACGGTGTTCTGTTCCTTGATGGCGCAGGCCAGGCCATTGACGGCAGGTTCTCTCTCGAACTTGACCAATTCAATCTTTTCGCAGATGACAGCTGGGAAGACCAGTGGGGTCTCGTCGGCACAGTAGCCGTATGGGGTCGCGCTTTGTCAACTGCTGAAGTCGCTGGAATGGGCGGCTGGATTAATGGCTCAGCTACGCCAACAATTTGGGTGGCCCCCGAACCTGCAACAATAGCAATTATAGCTTTCGGCGGTTTGCTGATTAGACGCAAGAAATAAGTTTGGGCGTCTGAGAATTTTTTGATTAGAAATTATCAAACTACGGATTGCGACGGCAAAACGCCGCAGCCATGGTTTGCTTGTGTAAATAGAACCTGCCCCCTTCTCTCAGCATTAATCTATTCACACCCAAAACATTTAAAGCAAGTCTTGAGGTTTATATGCGGACAATATATAATATGTCTCCGTTGCCCGAAAATTTAAAAAAATTGGGATTGACGGTATTGTTTCAACTAAACCTGATTTTATAATGGAAAATATCTATTTGTCTTTGTGAGGTTTTATTATGAGAAAAATATCAATCTCCGGAAGTTGTTTTTTTATCATAACCATACTTATTTCCTCTGCTTATTCTAATATTGAACCTGCGGCTATTTTTTGCGACCACATGGTGCTTCAGCAAAAAGCTGATGTGCCTATATGGGGATGGGCTCAGCCGGATGAAAAAATAACGGTTCAGCCCGGCTGGCTGCAGGAAAGCGTATCCGTTACGGCTGATAAACAGGGCAACTGGAAAACTCAAATCAAAACACCCGAGGCAGGCGGACCATATACCATTAAAATCAGCGGGCAAAACGAGATTATTCTTTCGGATGTTTTAATCGGCGAAGTTTGGGTCTGTTCCGGGCAGTCAAATATGGAGGTTTGTTTGGAGTGGCTTGGTACGGAAAGAAGCAAAAAAGATATCAAAGAGGCGAATAATCAGCAAATAAGAATATTCGATATAAAGGACAGGTTTTCATTTTACGAAGAAAAGGATTGTACAGGCTCGTGGAACACCTGGCTGCCTGCGACAAGTGACCATATAAGATGGTTCTCGGCTGTTGGTTATTATTTCGGGAAAACTCTTCAAGAAAAACTGAATGTTCCAATCGGGCTCATCTCTTCGCACTGGGGCGGAACTGCTGCCGAGTCATGGATGGACCTTGATACAATCAAAAAGTTTCAGAGGCTGGAAACGCCGGCTGAAATTATTTCCGGCGTTAGAGACAACAATAAAAACCCCGATGATGCCTTTAGGCAATTGTTAGATGAATGGCTTAAAAAAGTTGCCGATGAGGATGATGGAATAAAAAACAAATGGTTCGAAAAAGATATGAATGATACCGACTGGCAGCAAATGAGTCAGCCTGTCTGGTGGAGCGGCAGTTCTCTCAAAGGCGTACATGGAATTGTCTGGTTTAGAAAAGAATTTATCCTGCCGACAGATAACGAGCCGCAGGATATGGAACTTAATCTTGGCACAATCGACGACATTGATAGTGTCTGGATTAACAATAATTATATCGGGACCATCATCGGTTGGGATATAAAAAGAATATATAAAATACCGGCGGCATTTCTGCATAAAGGCCCGAACCTGATTGCTGTTCGTGTGATTGATACCGGCGGTGACGGCGGATTTGGCGGAAAGAAAGAAGACCTGAAAATCAGTTCCGCCGGAAAAGACCCGCAAAGTCTGGCCGGACAGTGGAGATATAAAACTGGTAACCCGAAAACAGACTGGCAGGTGCCGCAGTTTACAGCTATTAATCAATATTCCCCTACCGCGCTGTTTAATGCGATGATTGCGCCTCTTATGCCTTATAGAATAGCAGGAGCAATATGGTACCAGGGTGAAGGTAACGTCGGATTCCCAATTGAATATAGAAAACTGTTCCCTGCGATGATTGAAAACTGGCGAAGCAGATGGGGACAGGGCAATTTCCCATTTTATTATGTTCAGATTGCACCGTGGGACTATGGCGATGCCTCTTGCAGTCAGGCCTTACGTGAGGCGCAAATGATGACTCTTTCGGAGCCGAATACAGGTATGGCTGTTGTGATGGATATAGGGGAAGAAAAAGATATTCATCCGAAGAACAAACATGACGTCGGTGACAGGCTTGCCCGATGGGCACTGAATAAAATCTACGGTAAATCGGATGTGGTTTTCTCCGGACCATTGTACAAAGAAATGAAAATCGACGGTAATTCAATTCGGTTATTTTTTGATTATGCACAGGGCGGACTGGTTGCTAAAGGCGGCGAGTTGACATATTTTACAATCGCCGGCGAAGACAGAAAATTTGTTTCGGCCAAAGCGGTCATTGACGGAGAAACTATCGTTGTGTCAAACCCGCAGATTGAAAAACCTGTTGCGGTTCGGTTCGCCTGGAGCAATTGGGTACAGCCCAACCTGTTCAACACCGCAATTTTACCGGCATCGTCCTTCAGAACAGACTATTGGCCGCTGCAATAAATTTTCGAGATAACAAAAAAATGGCAAAAATTGTAACCATCGGTTCGGTTAATATGGATTTAGTGATGCATTCCGAACGTATGCCTTCGCCGGGCGAGACAATCAAAGCCGGAAATTTTTATACCAATCCCGGCGGCAAGGGAGCAAATCAGGCCGTCGCGGTTGCAAAACTTGGCGGAGAATCTATATTACTGGCAAGAACGGGGGACGACGGTTATGGAAAAGAATTAACTGCCGCTCTTGAAAAATACGGCGTTAATACAAGCTGTGTGAAAACAACAAAATCCTGCTGCAGCGGTATGGCTATTATTTCAATTATGACCGGCGGTGAAAATTCAATCACTATAATCGGAGGCGCCAATGACAGGCTCCTGCCGCAGGATGTTGACGACATTGAAAATCAAATCGCATCTGCAGATGCAGTCATGGTGCAATTAGAGGTCTCGACCGATACAGTAAAAAGAGCTATTCAGATTGCAAAAAAACATAATAAATTAACCGTTATAGACCCAACTCCGGTACCTCCCGGCGGAATACCCGATGAGCTTTTCGAAGTTGATATCTTCAGCCCAAACAAAAGCGAAACTGAACTGCTTACCGGACTGGTAATAAAAACGGATAACGACATTAAAAAAGCGTGTAATTTATTTTTATCCAAAGGCGCAAAACAGATAGTCATGAAACTTGGCAGTGAAGGCGTTTTTATAATGGATAAAAACGGTAACGCCAAACACATTCCTGCCTTTAAAGTCAAGCCGGTCGATACTACCGCAGCCGGCGATTCTTTCACGGCCGGTACGGCTTTAAGATTCATTGAAACAGGGTCTATTGAACAGGCTGTTCGTTTTGGCTGTGCCGCAGGTGCATTAACTGTAATGTCAAATGGCGCTCAACAGGCGATTCCCTGTCGAAGGGATGTGGAAGCATTTCTGAAAGGTGATGCCTCTTTCCAAAATTAATCAGGTTTAACTTTAATGTAATCTATACCAACCATATACCTTTTAATTGCGGCAGGGTTAGAGCCGACAATTTCTACATCAAGTTCGTGCTGACCGGCACTAAGCTGATATTTGCCGAGATTAATTTCTTTTGTGGCGATTACACCGTCCGCATAATACATATCCATTGGCTCGGATATTTTTTTGCCGTCCAGATACCATTGGATAATGCCGTAATCGGCGGCTTTGGTAAGCCGTGTCAGGATTTCATAGCTGCCTTCTTTTTTAACATTGATTCCGATACGCAGCTTGCCGCCGGGCTGACCTACCCACCAAAGCTGCTGGGCATCGGTCCATTTGCTGGATTTAAAACTATTCATCCATTGTGCTTCAATTTCTCCGACCGGTTTTTCAAGCACATAAATTCCTGCAATATCAAGCGGATAATTCAAACCCGGATACCAGCCTATGCGATTTTCCAAAGCAACCGGCTTATATGGGTCTTGTCCATTTGCCGAAAGATACCAGTACGCAACACAGTTATACAGTGTCGGGCGGCTATTAAGATAATACTTTTCGATGCTGCCTTCGAATGATTTCTGAAAAGGTATGTTGTCGGCGATTTGCCAGCGGTTGTCCGATATATGCCCTTTGTTGCCTTCTGTGATTGTCTGATTATGCAGAGGGTGATTGAATACCTGGTCGCTGCTCCATGCGTATCCGAAATAATCTTCCGAGCCGGTGCCGAATGTCGAAGGGAATTTTTCGCCATCGACAAAAAACTTTTCATCGCCTTCGCCCCACCAGCCGCCTCGCGGATTCCATATTTCCAGTTCGACGCCGCAGAATCTGCCCTGTCCCTGAGTTTTAAGAATTGTCCAATCTATCTGTCTTCCAGGTTCCGTGGGCAGAAATGCGTCTCTGTGCCATTTTGCGTGAAATCTGCCGTATTTTTTAATCGAATTTACCGGAATATGTTTTATTTGGACAGGAATTGTAATTTCAGTTTTACCGTCATTGATTAATTCCAGTTTAGCTCCTTTTTCAAAAGGCATAAACCAGTTTGAGTAAAGAACTTCGTCTGTAACGCCGACAGTAATTGATTTATGTTTATTCAAACCTGCCGCTGTGCCGAAGAAATCGCCAAAAGGAGCCCATACAGCCGGTTCTTTCTGCCCATCCCATGTTATTTGCAATACAAGTTCCCTGATAAGCTGACGCTGCTGCTGCATATCTTTAGGAAAAACATTTTTAACTTTTATGGAAGTAATCGCTCTTGTACCTGCGATTTCAATAATGGTCTTTTTCTGCCCCGGCCCGATTGCGATATCCACTTCTTCAGTTTTTTCTCCTTTTACATCAGGATTAAAATCCGGTCCGCTTTCGGCAAGTTTTTTATTAACTTTATCAAGGGCATCCGATTCTTCATTGCTCAATTGCCGTTTAAACGTCGGAACTTTTGTATCTTCACTGAATAGCGTATAAGTAAATTGATAATACTGACCGTAATCCTTGTCGGCGACTATCTTGCAGGATTTCTGAAATGAAATTGGAATATAGTTATTCTTTCCGTTGGCTACAACATGTACCAAAGCAGGTCTATTGAACGGTTCCTGTGTGCAGTTGAAATAATCCTTGAATGGCAAATCCACTGCCGGCTCTTTGGCGCCATCCAGATAAATTCTCACATGACCTTTATCTGCGGTAGCGGACCAGATTCGCCAGATGCACCCCGGACCTTTCATTTCGCCAAATACTAACTTGCCGTTTTCTTTGCGAATCCAGTTTACGGCTCCGTAGCCGTCGCCGTTGGCTTCCCAATCAATATATTTTCCGGTCTTCGCATCGTATTTGCTTCTTCTGTCGTAACTCGACCATTGTTTGCATTCCTCGCCGGAGGCAGGTATGGTCGCAACTCTTTGCATGTCGACAAGCATATTTAATAAATCAATATAGCTGTACTCATCGGCAGCAGAGCAAAAATTGCAAAAACCGGCCGAAATACTAAAAACCAATATAAGCAAAAAACTGCTCTTCATTTTGAACGCCTTTCCAGTAAAGTCTTTATGAGTAATTTACTCTGAAGAAAACTTTTTTAAGAGTTTTTTATTGTATATTTTGCTGTTTTTGTCAATACCGCCAAAGCAGGAATCTTATATCTTTCTTCTGTATAATTCAGAATAATAGATATTACGTAAAAATCAAGCACAAATGTTTTCGCAACTGTTTTTTTTGACTTTAAGGCTATTTTGAACTGACATTTTTCTGGACTAATTTTCGATTGCAACGTAGAATTCCCATTGATTTTTAGGAAATAAAAATGACATCTTTTATCATTAAAGTTCGGTATCTTGTCGTAATAATTTTTATTTCGCAGCTTCTGAATGCCGCAGTAACCCTCGACAATTATTATGCCCACAAAACTGTTCAGGATGAATACGGCGTAATAGCACCGTGGAACTCCGGACAGAATGGTCCTCTCGATGAGCGGCTGAGAATCGCTGTTGAAGTTCTTAAACGATACCCCTGGGTCAATAAAAACAAAGCTGTTATGGCGGCTCCTGATTTTGTTTATAATTCACACTGGAGTATCAAAGACGACGGCACAATACTTATTCCGCCCACAAATGACTGGATGTGCGGCGACCTTTCGCAAAGAGCCTGGAGCATTATCAAAGGTTTGACAGCATATTATGCTTATAGTTCAGACCCTATAGCATATATTTATATTCCTCTTACTGCTGATTATATTCTGGATTACGCACAGACCGACGAAAATAATGATTGGCCCAAATTTCCAATCGCTACACCAACCAACGGCAAAGCTTACGGCAAATGCGACCAGAATTCCAGAAATCAGCTCGACCTTTGTGCTGTCGTCGGAACTGAAATGATAAGGGCTTATAAACTCACAGGCAATAAGCGATATTTCGAAGCAGCCAAACACTGGGGAGATGTTTTCGCTCAAAAGTGCAACCTTGACCCGACAATGCCGCCGTGGAATCGTTATAGCGACCCATCGGTTGTCGGCTGGTCCGATGAACTTACCGGCAGCGTTACGCAGATTCTCTTTTTTCTCGACGATTTAATTCACCTCGGATACACCGGCAAAGACCACGCAATAGTAAATGCCAGACAGGCCGGCACACGTTATTTGAATAATGCTATGTTGCCAGAATGGCTCGAAAACGACCACTGGGGCAGAAGCTACTGGGACTGGGATAATCCGATTATTTGCGGAACCGTTTCGATGATTGGCGATTATATAATGAAAAATCCCGCCGATTTTCCAAACTGGAAAACCGACCTGAGGAATATGCTTACATTGATTTTTAATCGTAACGGCGCCGACCCCGGCTCTCACGGAAATACCTTTAGCGGTGCCTGGGCTTTCCCGGAATCGGCAACCTGCTGCGGAACATCGCTTTCATATAATCAATATACTGCTGCTCCGACCCTGATTCGATTAGGCGCGCTGGCCGATGACGACCGCATTTCCGAAATTGGCAGGCGAATGATGATTATGGCGACTTACGACAGCGATGTTAACGGCGTTGTAAAAGACGGCATATTCGGCCAGGCTGTAGCAACCGGCGAATGGTCAAATCTCGCGCATCCATGGCCGCTCTGTCAGGTTATGGAGGCTTTGGTCTGGGCTCCGGAAACCTTTGGACCAAAACGCGAAAACCATATTATGCGAAGCACTTCAGTGGTAAATTCCGTTGTCTATGAAAAGAACAAGATTACTTATTCGACATTTGATGCACCGAGTGAAACCATAGATTTGCTAAGATTGTCTTTTGAACCGACGATTGTTACCGCGGATAATAAAAAAATTCCTAAACTTTCAAAGCCGAGACGAAATGGCTGGCAAATAAAACCTTTGCCGGACGGTGATTTTATCGTGAGCATTCGACACGATGGCAGGAAAAATATAGTAGTAACCGGCGAAACAGACAGGCAAAACGAAATCGATAATGCGCAATTGCAGTATGAAGGTAAATGGCACAGCAATGATAAAATTTATATTTCCTCTGATAAAAACTCAGCTATGACTTATTCATTTACAGGTAATCAGGTCAGGTTATTAGGTGTCGTTGCACCGGATGGCGGATTTGCAGATGTTTGGCTTGATGGACAAAAACAATTAACGCTGGTCGATTGCTGGAATCCCGCTGTGCGTCATAAACAGCTTCTTTATTACAAAAGCGGGCTATCGAACGATAATCACCAGTTAAAATTAGTTGTCCGCGGAAAAGGAAATCTCCTTTCCAAAGGCAGTAAAATATATATTGATGCAGTTCAGTACAGTGACTCTCAGGCCGACAGAGACTTCGGCCAGGATTCAGGTCCGACTGCAACTCAGCGAATGATATTCGGTTATCCGCTGCGGCAGGATTATATCGATTCCAAAGGCAACGCATGGCGGCCCGCTACAGAATGGGTGATAAGGTCGGGCTACGGCACAGACACCGTCCAGCAGGCATGGTGGACAAAACGGCGAAGTATGTATATCGGAAATACAGAAGATCAGGAATTGTATCGTTATGGTGCGCACGGCAAAGAGTTCTGGGCAAATCTGACAGTTGGCCCGGGCTTGTATTATGTGAAATTAAAATTTGCCGATACGCCGCTGCATCCTTTCCTTGAACGCAACAAAGATGGCGGGAAAATCTCTCATACGGTTACTGTAAAGATAAATGGAAAAGAAGTAGTTTCCAAAATGAACATTACTAAAGAAGCAGGCGGTGATTTTCGTGCTGTTGACCGCCTGATAAAGGATGTTAATCCTGTAAACGGCACTATCGAAGTCTGGTTCATCGGCGAAGACGAATATGGTGCCGCTGTTCAGGCATTGGAAGTCGGTTTAATGGGTGAATTAAAATGATTCGTAATTTATTAATGGTTATTTTACTGGCTGATTTTTGTTTCGGTGCAGATAGTAATATTTTAAAGCCTGTGATAGACGGCCAATGGCGGCAGATTGCCGGAAATCCCGATTTGGGAATATATACCGGCGAAAAACAGGAGCCGGTTGATTTTGCTGTTTGGCAGGCTGCCGACGGCACCTGGCAGCTTTGGTCCTGTATCAGGGGTGCAAAACTCGATGGTCACAACAGACTATTTTATCGCTGGGAAGGAAAGCATATCACAGATGCCAATTGGACACCTGTCGGCATAGCGATGATGTCAAACGCCGAATTCGGCGAACCTCTTAATGGATTGCAGGCTCCTTATGTTGTGCGATACAAAAACAGATATTGGATGTTCTATGGCGACTGGAATAATATATGCCTTGCAACCAGCAAAGACGGCAAAACTTTTGAACGTGTACTTGATAAAAATAAAACTGCAGCCGTTTTCAGCGAAGGCGGCGAGGAAGTAAACACAAGAGATCCGATGCTGCTGTGGACGAAAGATAAATGGTACTGCTATTATACCGCTTGTCCCGGCAAAAAAGGTTATATGTTTTGCCGAACGAGCCGCGATTTACTGAACTGGTCTGATTCGATGATAGTCGCTTATGGCGGAAGCAGCGGCAATGGCTGGGCTTCCTCGGAATGTCCGCAGGTTATTGAGCCAAAGCCCGGCTGTTATTATCTTTTCAGAAACCAGTATTATGGTCCCGGCGCTCAGGTTAGTGTCTATTTTTCGAATAATCCTTTAAATTTCGGAATTGATGATGATTCATACTTCGTCTGCAAATTCAATTTAGCAGCGCCGGAAATTGTAAAAGACGACGACCAATATTATATTGTCGCTCTCAATTTGAATCTGGATGGAATTCGTATCGCTCGGCTCAAATGGGAGTAGTGTCTTAAAAATTTATTCAGTGTTGACAACGCATCTAAAACCGACAGTGCTGCATCTATCGAGTCCCGGCCAGATATGTATGAACTTCGTATGATGGCCGCAAGGCTGCGGGCCGCCTTTGACATACCAGATACTACCCTGTGCATCAAAGTAGCTTCCGCCGCGAATCATAACAAATCTTGTATGCCCGTCATCTCGGCAGCTTTCGGTACATTCCCACACATTGCCGGACATATTATAGCAGCCGAAAGCGCTTCTGCCCTGCGGATATGATTTTGCCGGCATAATCTGTCCGGTAGTATTGCATTTGTTCGGGTCGAATTCATTTCCCCAAGGCCATTTTCGATTGTCTGTGCCCTGAGCGGCTAATTGCCATTCTTCTTCTGTCGGCAGCCGTTTGCCTGCCCAATTCGCGTAAGCCCTTGCATCATCTATATTGACATTTACAACAGGATAGTCAGCCATGTTTTCCGGCATTTGGCCACTTGGCCACTGATTGAGAAAATTTTCTGTGTATTTCGGCTTGTAGCCTGTACTGTCGAGAAATTTTTTGTACTGGGCGTTGGTAACTTCTGTTTCATCGATGAAAAATGATTTTACTTTCAACGGCCCGATTTTATGTTTGATTGGCTGATGTATAACATAAGGATAAACCGCACCGTATTGCAAACCATAGCCGAAACCTTCAACGATTTTTTCGCCGGGGTCGGGATAGCAGCCGCATTCTCTTCGGATATGTTCTATTTCCATTGTAAACTCTGTTGCCGGAACAAAAACCATTCCCTCCGGCTTTGCATTTTTGCTTACAGCTTTTGTGCGATTGATTTTGTCAGCATATGTTATATCTTTACTGAAGTTTCTCGAATCGATTTTAGTTTCACCGGTTTTCATTTCTTTTAAAAGTTTTTGCAGTTTGCCATCAGCCGATGATTTATTAATAACCGCGATGCACCCGATTTTATCTATGGAAGAAAAAATCTGGGCGATGTTTCCTCTGATTTGCGGCTCTATTTTTTTGCCGTTCCAAATATCATAATAAAGCATGTTCGGCTGATAAGCAATTTCCAGCAAAGGCTTATCTTTGACGGCATCGCCCTTGTTAACCAGAACAAAAACATCCTTGCCTTTACCTGACCAGTGTGTAACAAATAAATTATTCTGCATCGCTGGATAATAAGGTTCGAATATCTGCGTAAATTTATCTTTGAAATAATGCAGAATAAGGTTCGCTTTTTTCCAATTTTGCCTGTCAGTTATATTCCACGGATTGTAAGTGCCAAATATATTCTCCCAGATGAGCATTCCGCTGCCATTGAACAAGGCTGTCCGGATTTCATCGCTCCTGTCGATATCCCATCGGCGAATCTGGTATTGTATATGGGAAGGTTCTACCCATTTTAATTTCAATATTCCCGGCTCATTCGGCTCGTCAAGCCATTGTACCCATGAACCGCTGCATAACGCAAGTTGTGCGAATTCGGGACATCCTTCCGGGACAAGTGCCAATCCCTGCCGAACATTATCAAGTTCTTTTCTCAAATTTTTGTCAGTTGCTGAAAGAGTATCAAGAAAAACTCCATCGGCATTTATAGCAGCGGCAATTTCCGCAAGGCATTTGTAATCGTCTTTGTCTTCTCGGTGTGTGCCTGTGTCCCATGGGTTATAGTCTATGAATACCTTAACATTTTTTGCGTGGCATTTTTCAACAATCCGGCGAAGTCCTTTTAATCCGCCCGGCATCTGACGATACATATCGAACTGGTTTCTCTCGTCAATGCCCAGTCTCGGATACGCCTGCCATAATACAATGCTGTCATAACCGCCGAATTCTTTTTGACCTTCAGCAAGCAGCGAATCAATTAAATATTCATTTGTTCCGGGCTTTATGAATTCACTGTCGAACATCATACACATTCGGCAGGTAAAATTATTGCTCATCCATATCAAGTCTTTATTAGAGGGTATTTCGCCTGTATCGATAAGAACTTTTTGCCTAAATTCGTTTGCCTGCTGCAGCCATATTTCCCGGCTCACACCGTCAGACGCCAAAAGATAATGAGGGTTGCTGTTGAATAAATCAGAACATAATGCTGTTTCGGTCATAGAAGCCAGCAATAACAGGATTTTCAGATATCGGCTGTTAAAAAACATAACAAAAGACCTCATTATTAAGGCTTCGCTGTATAGCCCGGCGCAATGCGGGTGGCATAGCCGGGCATTTTCGGCAACGACCCGCTCGGCACAGGCTCATACCAAAACGCAGATACGCTCACATCTTCCTGCTTATTGTAATAACCGCCGCCTTCGACGTCGCCTGCTCCAATTTGCTGAAGCGTAACCCTGATATCTTTCTTCCAGTATATGGGGTCGGGCAAATGCCAGCGGTACAGGGTATACAGTTTGTCGTTTCGGTAAGCCATTCCGCCATACAAAAACGCGTTGTCGTGAAATCCCCACGCATGGCCGATATAGTCCTCTGTGCCTGTTCCACATATTGTCGGAAACTTATCGTCGCCGTCGAGATACATCTTAACTTCGCCCTCGCCCCACCACTTGCCGTCAGCATTATCGATGCCGAGTACGCAGCCGAGAAAACGCCCCATTCCCGTGCGCTTTGGCAATATGGTAAAATCTTCGCCGAGCGTTGTGGGATTTTCGCGATGATATAACACGTGCAGTCTGCCGACATCATCAGAAAGTTTTTCATTTATAGTAAAATCTATCTGGTAATAAAACGGCACATCTTTTTCAGTACCTTCGTTGGTTATCGTAAACTTTGCGCTTTTGACAAAAGGCATCTGCAAAAAAATTGACATACCGGCTGTGTCCGTCATCGAATGCACCGCAGACTGATATGCCTTTGCAACACCGTGCGCCGAACCGAAAAAACAACCTATCGGAACTTCAATCGACGGAGTTTTCTGACCGTCCCAGTAGCCCCTGATTACAAAGCCGAGCAGATTTTCCTTTTTGGAAGGCAGCGTAGCCCACATTCTGCGAATAATGCCGGGGCCTTTTATATCGCACAGCGTAATCGTCTGGCCGGGGTCGATGTTTAAGAGAGCTTTGCCTTTTCTGCCAACGCCGATTTTGCTGGCAGCCATACCGCCCCTGCCCTTTTCGCCGGTCGGATTCTCTGCTGTAATCGAACGCGACTCTATCGGAACATTCACTAAATAAGGCTGCTCTGCAACATCCAGCCCTTGGCAGATTGAACATTGCCAGGCAGAAACTACAATACACAACAACGCTGATTTTACCGATTTTTTCGACATTTTTTTCTCCGGTTATTATTATTATTGACTACTTTAATATTCCTGCTAATCTCTACAGCCCATACTTAAATTTAACTCATATTAGACGCTTTAAACAAGGATTTCAATAATGAAATTAAAACTGCTGGTTTTAAATATACTGCTTTCCGCAAACCTTTGTGCAGCCATGGCTGTAAACCACATACAGGACACAAATAATAAACAATTCCCTCAATCGCCCATCGGTTTCGTAAAGGGGTTTTCATGGGGCACCTTCGGCCAACTCGGAGATTACACAGGCCCCGGCCCCGAAGAATCCATGAAACTCATGGCACAGACAAATGCCAACAGCGCGAGTATTGTTTTCGCGATTATGATGAAGACCAAAAGCGATGCCGAAATTCTTTTCGACAAGACCAATCCATATATGGCATCCGACGACGATGTGCGAAACGCGATAAGACTTTCCCACGCAAATAATATGAAAGTAATTCTCAAGCCCACCGTTAATTGTCACGACGGCACCTGGCGGGCGAACATCGAGCCGAACGACTGGAACGCATGGTGGAAAAATTATACTGACGTGATGGTTCATTACGCCAAACTGGCACAGGATACGAACTGTCAGGCATATTGCATCGGCTGCGAAATGGTTTCAGCCGAAGATGCCGAGCCGCAATGGCGCGCGATGATTGCCGAAATACGAAAACATTATAAAGGCGCCTTGGTTTATAATACCAATCACGGACACGAAGGAAAAATAAATTGGTGGGACGCCGTTGACATAATAGGCATCAGTGCTTATTACCCCGTCGGCACAACAAACATCGCCGCCGCACTTGCCGAGGATATTAATCACATCGACAACAAATCGAGCATTGCGCAAATGAAGAAAAACTGGGAACCAATTCGCCAAAACCTGCAGAAATTGGCCGTCAAATGGAACAGACCGGTTTTATTCGCGGAGATTGGCGTAATTAGCACAAAAGGTGCATCTGCGATGCCGTGGGAATATCGAACTCATCATCAGCCTTACGATGCCGACGAGCAGGCAAGATACTATCAGGCCGCTTTGGAAACGTTCTGGGACCAGCCCTGGTTCGCAGGCTTTGCATGGTGGGCCTGGCATTCAACCCTTTATTCTCCGGAACATGCCACCCGCGACAAAGGCTATTGCCCTTACGGCAAACCAGCCGAGAAAATCGTTAAAAGCTGGTACGGCAAAAAACGGTGATAGAAAACTTTCAAAAAACCCCATTGTTTTGTAACTATCTTAGATTACATCAGTTAGCACATGGTAAATATTGCATCTTTTAGTAGATATCGCATCCTGTGGTTGTAGTAATTAAAGGAAAGAAAAAATCACTATACTGACCTAAACTGTTTCCTCTTAAAATAATATTTCTAATTCAACAAATCTTTAATCGCCTGGCGAATTACGCCGCAGCCTTCCACAAGAGCATCTTCAGTTATGCATAAAGGAGGAGCTATCTTCACACAGCCGCCGCCAAGGCCGACCGGAGCAAATAATAATAACCCGTTCTCAAAACATAAATGAATAATATTCCAGGCTAAATCGTAATTCGGCTCTTTTGTGCCGGGCTTTATCATTAATAAACCGCCGACCAGACCTTCGGCAGGAGCGAAACCAATAATATCAGGAAACTCATTCTTCATCGATTCAAGTTCTCTTTTCAATACCTTGCCGAGTAAAGAAGCGTTTTGAACGAGCTTTTCTTTTTCTATAACATTTATATTCGCCAAAGCTGCGGCACAGCATATAGGATTGGCTGAATGCGTGCTTGTCATTTCGTTCGGGCCGTAAATGTCCATAATATCCTCCCTGCCTATTACGCCGCTCATCGGCAGAGAACTGCTGAACCCTTTGCCCATACAGAATAAATCCGGCGTAACGCCGTAATGCTCGAAGCCCCACCATGTGCCGCATCTGCCGAACCCTGCCTGAACCTCATCGAAACAAAGCAAAGCGTTATTCTTGTCGCACCATTGGCGAAGCTTCTGTGCGTATTCTGTCGGCATAAAATTAGGGCCGATGCCCTGATATGTTTCGCTTATAACGCCGGCAACATTTTTCGGCTCAATATTTAATTTAGCCAGAGTTTTCTCGAACAATTCAAAACTTATATCCTCATTCCTAAAACCGTCCGGGAATGGAACATGAACTATCTCCGGGTCGTAATTTTTCATCCAGTTTCTTCCGGTGCCCAGAGGCCCCATCTGCTGCGAACCCATAGTTCTGCCATGGAATGAATTTTCAAAGCCGATTATAACACTTTTTGCATCCCCGCCGACTTTTCGGCCGTAAGTCCGCATCAGCTTCAACGCGCATTCAGTGCCTTCGGCGCCTGTACTTAATAAAAATACTTTATTCAAACCCTTCGGAGCCAGCGAAACAAGTTTCTGCACAAGCTCAATTCTCATCTGATTTGGAAAACAGTATGTCGTAAGCAGAGGTTTATTAGCCTGCTCCGTAATGGCTTTAACGATTTCAGGATGGCCGTGACCTGCGTTTGTAATCAGAACACCCGACGAAAAATCCAGCCATTTGTTGCCGTAAGCATCGTAAACATTAACGCCCCGGGCCTTGTTCCAAACCACCGGCAACTGGCCTCGCATACTGCGAGCCTCGAACTGCCGCAGCGTTTTTATCTGCTCTATTGTTTTTTCATTGGGGATTTTGCCCGATATTTTTCTGTATTTTGTCTCAACAGGTTTAACTTCAACCGATACGAGTGGAAATTCCTTGGCCATCTGTAAAAACACCTTTCTTTTGCTAACTTTTAAGTTTTACACCGGCGTTGTCGCCGTAAACAATTTCAACTTCCTTACCGCCGTTTAATATCGAAAGCCGTCCAGCTTCCATTACAAGCTCGTTATAGCTGCTGTTGGCAGGTGTTGCCATAACGCCCTGCTTATCGAATTCCTTCAGCAATTTCTGCCTCTGCTTCAAATCCTGACCGAGACATTTAGTTATGTTCTTTATAATAAACTCAATCGAACGATAACCATAACCGACAGGGGTCTGGCCGCCATCGCCGAGGTCAATATATTTGAAATAATCCGGACTCGGCTCGGAATAATATTTATTCGATGTACGTTCATCCTTAACCGCGTAACAATATTCAATACCTCTGTACTGGTCGTTGTGGACAAGCATTCCGCTTTTATCTTTGCCTGCGCAATACATTCTCAACCCCTGAAAATTTCCGCCGGGCCCGTCATCAGGATAACCCATAATATTGGTAACATGCAGACATGCCCCGTTTCCCCAGATTATTCTTCCATCAGTCCACAGGTAACCATCTTTGCCATTTGGATATTTATCCTTTATCCCATAGACGGAAACCGACTTCGGCAAAAGACCTGTTATGAAATGTACCTGGTCGATGTAATGACAGCCGACGTAAGTAAACATATCTGAATTTTCACAGGTGCACCAGTTCTGAAAATTGGAATTCCTGTAATAATAAGGTTCGTTCATTTCGGCATGACCTATTTTAAATTCGCCGAACAGTCCTTCCTTATACTGACCGCGGGCGATGAGCGCCCTGTCGTCCAGCCGTTTGTGATATTCAATACCTATCGCAAGGCCTTTCTCGTAGGCCTGTTTTTCAATCTCAATCGCCTGGTCGTATTTCAGCACAAGCGGCTTTACGCACATTATATGATGATTATTCGCTATCGCTCCCTTGATGACCATATAATGAAGCTGGTCGGGCATCGCCACTGCGACAATGCTGTTTTCCGGAAGTTGGGCAATTGCCTTTTCAAAAAGGTCAGGCTGATTTTGTTCAGGTTTGCTGTCAAGCGACGGTAACGCCTTGAAACTCTGGCCCGGAAAAGCTTTCTTCAGCGATTCATCTTCGGCAAGAACTTTCAGCGGTGCACTGTTCAAAGCACATATACTTATATTGCCGACGATTCCCTGTCTCTGGAGATGATAAATCGAAGGCAGAATCTGCACCTGTGTTATCATTCCCCCGCCGACTATTAAAACTTCAGGCCTGTTCATTTTATATCCTTTCCAGTTTCAGTATTCTCTAAAATTTCATCCAAATGCCGTTCGAGAACCCTGACGCCATATTTTTTTTGTCTGTTTTTTATCGCATTGAATATCTTTTTATGAAATTTCAAGGCTTTATCCTCTTCACCCTCGTGAACACTCGTATAAACCTGCGAATATTTGAGATATTCGGAAATCGACTCGAAAGCCGTTACCAGAACCAGGTTTTTGCTTGCCGCCACAACCGCCTGATGAAATTTAGTATCATTCCGCAGAAATTCAGGCAGGTCGTCGACCGCGCCTTCCATTTTGGAAATAAGACTCTTCAGAACTTTGATTTCGCTTTTTTTCGCATTTTCACAGGCAAGTTCGAGAGCCGGAATTTCAATTATTTTACGGGCATTAATAATATCTCTGAGGTTAACATCCCTGAAATTCGGAGGCAAAACTTTCTTCGGCAGTTTCTTGTCCGAATATTTTTTTATATAAATTCCGCTTCTCGGAACAATTTTAACTACGCCGAGACTGTCCAGGTCGGCAAGCCCCTGCCTGAGCGTCCCCCTGCTCACTCCAAGCTGCTGGCACAGGATTCTTTCCGCCGGCAGCTTTCTGCCCGGACGGTAAACGCCGGTCGATATCATCGATATAACCTTGCGGACAACTTTTATGACAAGTAACTCTTTATCCATTTTCAAAACCTGAATAGATATCTGGTACAATGAATATACCAGAAATGTCGTTCCGCTGTCAAGATTTTATCGAAAAATATATTGCGTGACAAATAACGGTTGGTATAATCCCTGTACCAGATAAATATTAAGGAAATAACGAATGAAACTTATAGACCTTCAGGTCAATGGATATATGGGAGTGGACTTCTCCAGTCCGGATTTAAACGAAGCCGATTTCACAAAAGCCTGTGAAAAGCTCGTAAAACACGGCGTAACGGCCTTTTTGCCTACAGTAATCACGAGTTCGGAAAAATTATACAGGAAAAATCTCCCGATAATCGCACGTGCATCGGAAAGAGCTGAATTTAAAAAGCATATACTCGGTATCCACATCGAAGGACCTTTTATTTCCAAATTACCCGGTTCAGTAGGAGCCCACAATCCTAAATGGACCAGAAAACCAGATATCGACTTTCTAAATAAAATGCAGGATTGGGCCGATGGCAAAATTAAAATCCTGACTATGGCCGCTGAATTGCCCGGCGCAGCCAAACTGTGTGAATACGCCGGCAAAAAAGGCATAAACGTTTTTCTCGGCCACCAGAATGCGCAATTAAGCGATCTTGAAAAAATGGCAAAAGCAGGCGCTAAAGCCATAACACATTTTGGAAATGCTGTGCCTAATATGATTGACAGGCATAATAATATTTTATTGTATGGTCTGGCCTGCGACAAACTTGCCGCCACTATTATAACTGATGGACATCATTTGCCGGCACATCTGATTAAAACCATTATTCGGGTTAAAGGGATAGAGAATATAGCCGTTATCAGTGACGCATCACCTATCGCCGGGCTGCCGCCAAAAAGATACCGGACATTGGGTAATGAGGTTATTCTTGAAGAAAACGGCTATCTGCATAATCCGAAGAAAAAATGTTTAGTAGCCTCTTCCTCAACAATTGTTGAATGCGTTAAATATCTCGACAGCCTTTCATTTCTGACAAAGCAGCAGATTAAAAAAATTACATACGACAACCCTCTGAAACTTATTAATGCACAAATTTAAAATTCCGCAAGTCCAGCTCCTTCAGTGGTAATGCAGGGCAGAATTGCCGGTTTTAGCCCCGCGGGACGATAGTATTTTTTAATTAGCGCATTTTTTACTTCCGTCAGGCACTCTTTCCTGGCAAGAATCATTATGCAGCCGCCAAGACCGGCTCCTGCTATCTGTGCGCCGGCAACGCCTTTTACAGAACAGGCGATATCAATCATTTTGTCGATTTCTTCGGTGCTGCAGCCGTATTCGCCGCTTTGATAGTAAAGCTGGGCGTGAAGTACCTTTTGCGGGTCTTCGCTCGAAAGGTCACTTATAAGCCTGTTGAGATAATTGTCTGAACAGTTGCCCCTGAGACGATGATATTTTTCATCCGTACCGGCCGCGCTGACCCTGTCGCCATCGTGACTGATTTTCATAAGCTGTCCGAATAAATCCATCTTCTCCTGCTCAAGATAATCAATGCATATTCTGCTGCGTGCCATTTCAGAAATTCCGAACAACAATACCCCTCTTATGTTGTATTCTCCCGGATCCTTGTGCGATGAGAAATTCGCCTCTAACATCTGGTTGTATTTCTTTCCCAAAAGCTTTTTAAGTTCACTTCTGGTTAGCGATTGCGGTATTCTGAGCAGGAATCTGTAAATGTCGCTTGTGGTACAGCCAAGACTTTCAGGATTGATGTCGCGCAGGTATTCGATTCGTTCGGCGATTTCGGGGCATCGCTGTTTAAGCAATGCGAACCCGAGATTGTAGCAAGCCACTTTAGCGTTGAATATATGTTTCGCAGATTCGCTTTTGGCGGCCTTTATATGGCTGTTGGCTATGACCACCTGATATTCCGATGGTGCGTCAATAATCCTTTCAACCTTTAACGGCAGATTGCCTACATGAGCGATTTTGCCTCTTTGCCCGAGATATATTGCGGCGTGGTCTCCGGCACCGCCTCGCGAGCCTACGAACCATTCGCCTTCTCCGCACAGGTCAATAAACTGCGTGCTGGTCAGCTCGAAATTATTTAGCGCGATGGCCGCCTGAAGAGTTGCGACGACAATAGTCGAACTGCTTGAAAGTCCGGCCGCAATGGGTACGTCGCCATAAAATACAAGATTCATTCCGCGCACCTTAATGTCTGTAAATCTGTGCTGAAGTCTCAATATGGCGGCCTTGATATAATTGCCCCAGTTGCCTGCAGATGAATGCAGCATTGTTTTTACCCAGTCGCTGTTTACAAAGTTAATCCAGTCGCTCCACGCAAATCTGCCGATGAGTTCAGAGATATTAAATTTAACGGGTTTAAATTTTCGTGGTTCTATATTAACAGCGGTAATGTTGTTGTCTTCCCGTAAACCGGCGACAGCTATTGTTTCCTTGTCGAGAGCAAGGAAATTGTTATAGCCGCCCCTGTGGTCGACATGCCTGCCCATAAGATTTATTCTTCCCGGCGCTCTTATTATACAAACCTTATTGTAGTAACCATAATTTTTGCCGTAGCAGACAAGCATTTTTTTGATTTCCGCTATTCTCCTGATGTGAAGTGTTTCGTGAGAACCGTAAATATTGTTAAGCCATCGTTTCAGCGAACCTTTTTCAGATTTGAGTTTTTTGAGCCAGTCTTTTACTGTGCGGTACTGCGTTTTTTTGAGCCTGGGCAGATTTTCATTAATGTGCGTCCTGTGTGTTTTTATATTTTTTTTTCTTATGTAATCCTGAATACTGAGCAGTTCATCCGGTGAATTGAATCCCTGCATCAGGTTTGCGTTCTGTGCATAAATTGCGCGGACCCTGAACTGCGGTTCATTTTCATTTTTGAGGGATGAAAGGTGTTTTATGACATCGGTAAGATAATATTCGTTCTGCGCATTGTTGTTATCAATCATCGCAATGCCTCTATAAAAAGCTTCAGGCCGGAACATATATAGACTTGGGTTAACTCCTTTGCATTTCTGTTCCACCTGCTTTGAAGTGTACCTGCGGCCGGCGATTTCAAGATTATATTTTCTCAAATTCAAAATCTTCCGGAGCTGCTGTTTCTCGACAATTTTGCTCTTCCCGGCCAGTTCAAGCAGTTCTTTGGCAGCGACAGCCTGTTTTTTTGCGTTTGGCAAATGTTTATTGAGCGTTTGTATTATAAAACTGCTCATGATTTTCGTACTGTGGGCAATTTTCGATTTTAATTCATCCGTTACAGCCTGAAGCGCAATATCCGGCTTTTCAATAATGTCAACTGCCTGACCGGAGTCGTCGAGAAAAACTCTGCCGGACGAATCGTCAGATTTGTTTTTGGGAATGGTTAGAAGCGCAAGGTCGGCCTGTTGTTTTACAAAGCCGTCCACGAGCATTTCAATTGCCGCCGGTTCAATAAATTTGTCGCCAAGTGTGACAATTACATTACCGTTAAATTCCGACTTCTGCAGGGCTTCGCAGGCAAGTTTTGCGGCGTGCCCGGTGCCGAGCTGCGGTTCCTGATAAACATAAATCGCATCTGGCGCGGCTTTTGAGACTTCCGCCATTACGTCTTCAGCTCTGTTGCCGACAACGAGCAGGAATTTATCGAATCCATTTTTTTTAAAGGTATCGATAGTCCTGTTTATCGCCGGCTGACCGTCTATTTCGAAACAGACCTTAGCAAGGTCAGACCTGCCCATCCGTGTCCCCTTACCAGCGGCCAGAATTATTACGAGGCTGTTCTTAATGGTCGTTCTGCTGTCCGTCATTCTTATGTATCCTTTAGAATAAATCTTTAACCGGAAAGCCGGGCCGCTGCAATTATATATAAGCCTGGGTTTCCCATATAACATTGCATATCATTGTTCATCTACACCACTGGCTTCATTTCTAATAAAACATCAAACCTATCTTAAAACATCAAGATTTTCAACTTTATATTGTCTTTGCTATAATTCTGATGTAGATTAATTGTTTTAACGCAAACGACACACAAAAATAGGGAACTTATGGACGCAACATCTCAAGGCAAAGAATGCACTTTACCGCAAACCGCTCCCCAGCGAATACTTTCTATTGATGCGCTGCGAGGCTTCGATATGTTCTGGCTCATCGGCGGCAACGAGCTTGGCCGCTGTTTGTTCGATGTACATAATCATCCGGTTACCGCTGCCGTCAGGGATCAGTTCAGCCATACGGAATGGCACGGCTTTCATTTCGAGGATTTAATTTTTCCGCTGTTTCTATTCATCGTAGGCCTTGTGCTGCCTTTCTCAATGGCAAAACATATCCAGCCGGGCCAAAAGTCATTAAAATTATACCTGCATATTTTCAAACGTTTTGCCGTACTGTTTATTCTCGGAATGCTCGCAAGCGGTCTGCTGCTGAAATTCAATGTCCGCTGGATTGGCGTTCTTCAGCGCATCGGATTCTGTTACGTTATCGCCTCGATACTATTTCTTCATACAGGCTGGCGGTTTCAGGCTTTTATTACAGCCGCGATATTACTTATCTCCTGGCCGATTATGACGATACTGGCGATGCCGGGCTTTGAAAATTCTATTTATCTCAATAAGGATTTTCTAAAAGCGATGCCAAAAGTCGCTGAAACCGGCATCTGGATAATGTCTATACCATCGACACTTCTGGGAGTATTGGCAGGTCATTGGCTCCGCAGCAATCGAACCGGCAATCGTAAATCTGCGGCCTTGGCCGTTGCCGGAGCAATTTTTGTAATAGCTGCCCTTCTTTGGGACAAAGCGGGATACCTCATAATGTTCCGTGCGTGGACAGGTTCGTTTGTTTTATTAACCGCAGGCTTGTCTATGATTTTGCTGGCGTTGTTCTACTGGATAATCGATGTTAAGGGTTACAGGAAATGGGCGTTCTTTTTCGTTGTCATCGGCACAAACGCCATCCTTGCCTACTGGCTCGGGCGTTCATCGATTATTGATTTTCAGAGCATCGCTGACTTCTTCATTTTAGGAATCGCCTCACGTTCAGGGATTTTCAGGCCACTCTTATCGGCCCTCGGATTAATGATAATTCAATGGCTTATGCTGCTGTTCCTCTATCGCCACAAAATATTTTTCAAGGCTTGATTCGGCCTCTTAATCTCAGGCATTGCGATTCTGATTAACCACGGCATCAACCAAAGATTTTCGCTGTTGCTGTTCAGTAAAACAAAACAGGAGATTCAGGGCAACCAATATAAAATCGGCATTTATTGTTTTAACGGCCCCGACAAAATCAGGATTCCAGAAACACAAAAAATAAATACTGCAATTACAGAGCTTTAAAGTTTACTTAAAGCAAATTTTTGCTCAAAAAAATTATTCATCACTTATCCCGCAAATAAGTTTAATTTTAGACACAAAAACAAACTATATTCCGGCATTTCAGTATTACCAAAATCTTGAATTGTAAAAATCTTAACAAAATTTAAAAATAACTTGCATTATCGGAGTTGAAGCGTTATTATAAGCAAGATGAAGCGTTTCAACAGGAAAAGTAAGAATAAAATAAAGTTGTTAATACGGTGAGGATATTGTATTTTTTAGGAGGGCATTTATGAAACATTTTAATAGTAAAATTATCTTTTGCGCCCTGGCTATTTTGGCAGTCAGTAGTTTCTGCATGGCTGAAACCGTCATTGAAAAATTCAAGCCGGATTCAGTTTTAACAAAAGTAACAGAACCAAACAGCAGCGCCTTATTTAGTTACAGTCCGGAGGGTTATACCGCCTGTACAGTCAGACGAAGTAACTTAGGCGGAACAGCGGCAAAATATTTTAAGCCGCTTAGCCAAAATTACTATATGCCTGATATTAACAGCGTGGCTACAGTAAGTGATGTATGGTTCGGATTCGATTTCAAATACGACCCGGCTTCAGCAGGAGTAGCTGCAGGATATATAGGTGTATATAACAGCGCCGCAAGCAACACAACTGTTGTACCTGGACAATTGAATTGCATAAGCCTTATGCCCTACGACCTTGATAAGTTTACGCTCAGAGTGGAAAACAATAACGCTGACGGCACCAGCTCGCTCACCGAAACAGGTTTAGGCGCGGTAATCAATTCTACAGATTCTTTCAGATGTAAAGTCCATGTTTATATGAGCGGCTCTGATTCGCTGGCAGATGTCGAGATTTACTCGGTCGATTCACTAAACCAGACGAGCCTGCTTACCTCCACAACCGGTATCACAGTTGCAGTTGGCAAAACTTTCTGGGCAGGCGTAAATGCTCTTGGCGTTCGCAATGTGGCCGGCACAGATAACATCGCCAAATCTGTGTTTTATGTTGATAATATGTATTTCTCAACTACGGGCGTTGTTGCAGATGGCAATCTTGCAGCACCGGGCTGGCTTGCCCATGATGACCCAAATACACTTTATGTTGACAACCTTGATTCCTTCGAAGATTTTCGGCCCAATCCCGTCGATTCAAACGAATGGGCAGTATTTGCACAGATCGAAAGCGGTTGCGGCTTCGGGTATGATGCCAACGGTGCGTATTACTGTGCTATACGTCGTAAAAACGTGGCCAATTCCGTCGCGGCTCTCTACAAGCCTATTCCAAAACTTTATGAACCGTTTAACTACAATGGTTTTAAATTCTGGTCGGCAGATGAAGTTTGGTTCGGATTCGATTATCATTTCATCAGCGGCACAACTGCTGCGACATTTACAATCGGATTATTTAATGCCGAATCCACAAATATTTCAGGGCAAAACTGTCTCGGATTTGAATTCCACAGCGGCACTGCTGTCGCATTACGGGTTATCGGCAATACAACATGGGCGGCATCTTATCAGTCAGAGCCTACCGTCGGATACTATTCAGACACGTATGGCTCATACCGCTTTAAAGTCAGACTTTATGCTGATGAAGTTGCTGATAAGACATTCATTGACGTGGAATGCTATAAGTTTAACGATGCAAATGGTGTCCTTCCTGAGACACCGGAATTTACTTCAACCGCAGTAGTCGTGGCCGACGGCACGCTCGGGACTCCTCAAAAATTCCTTGAGGGTTTGAACGCATTCGGCGTCAGAAATAATAGCGGAAGCTCCAGCAGTCCATCAAGGTTTAATGTTGACAATATGTACATTTCAACAGAAGCACCTTTTGAGCTTAAAACCCCAAGCTGGCTTTTCAGTGATGCAGATTTGAATCACGACAAAGCTGTCGATATGCTGGATTTAGCTATCATAGCAACTGACTGGTTGTCGAATAATAATGCTGCTGATATCGACAATAGCGGCAGAGTAGAACTCGGCGATTACGGCATATTCGCAAATTACTGGGGACTGTAAAAGGTATCCTCCTTAATGTACTTGCAGGACGACCGATAAACTACGGTCGTCCTGCTTTTTTATCAAGACAATTAAAGCAAAACAAAATCTTTAATTGCCTGTTATTTAATTTGAATAAAATCTTATTTTTTATATTGACCTGTATTTGCCATTTTGTTATAACTAATAGAGATGAAACGCTTCAACAATGGTTTTTATGGTTTTTAAAGAAGAAGTTAACCCTTTTTGGAGGAATGAGAAAATGAAGAACAGATTAGTTATTTTAACATTTGTATTGCTTAGTATCCTGGCGTGCGGGGTTCAGGCAACCACA
The DNA here is from genome assembly GCA_041652575.1 of Phycisphaerae bacterium. Lineage (NCBI taxonomy): Bacteria > Pseudomonadati > Planctomycetota > Phycisphaerae > Phycisphaerae bacterium. The sequence goes on from JBAZHC010000004.1 coordinate 215,557, forward strand.
GTAAAACAGAACTTCAACGCTGATCCATTTAGTAACGGCTGGTCTAAAGCCGAGAGCACATACAATGTGTTCACTTACAATACCACTAACAATGTCAGCGGCACACCGGGCTATCTTGACTGCAGCGTACAGAGAAGCAATACAGTTCTTGGTACGGCATATATCCCGCTGGGCCAGACATATTACATGCCCGGCAGTCAAAGTGGAACACCCACAGTAACTGATATGTGGATGGGTTTCGATTTAATGTTTGCAAACGGAACATTCACCACACAGCAGGCATGTATAGGTCTTATAAACGGTGACGCAACTCTCACAAACACCGCTACACAGAATTCATTGGGACTTGATATTTGCAGGACAGCAGGTGCTCTTCGCATTCGCCAGGAAACAGACAATGCTGCCGGCGCTTTTGCAGGAACATCCGTTGGAACAACAATGGCAACTCTTGATGATGGTTTAACCCATCGTTATCAGGTTCACTATTATCTCGCCGGTGACGGCAAAGTATATGCTGATATCAAACTCGGAACATTCGATGTTGGTACAGGCGCATTTACCTCGAGCATATTCAGCCAGAACGGCATCCTGCTCTATGACAGTGCTGCAAATTGGGACCTTTATGGAATAGATGCTCTTGGTATCAAGAGTCTTTCTATGGCTACAAGCGGCACAAGAACAGTTAAGTTCGTCATTGACAATATGTACTTCTCAACAGACGGCGAACAATATATGGCAGTACCGAGCTGGGTAGTTCCGGAACCAGCAACAATTACAATGCTTATTATCGGTGGTTTACTGCTTAGACGCAAAAACAGCTAATTTGTATAACTATTAAAAAAATAGGAGGGTTAATCCCCTCCTATTTTTTTATGCGCAATTCTTATTAAAATTATTGCAAAATGACGTAATACAGGATATACAATAAACAAAGAGGTCTATCTCTATATTTCTATTATTGTTTTTTGGCTATTGGGCAAAATTACTTTCAATTTCTCAACAAATATTACTATTTGAAGGTTTTTGAGCAAAAACATCTTGCAATGCAAGATGTTTTGATGTAAAATTATTGTGTTGAAGCGAATCAACAGGTTGTAATATGAAGGTATAAGCTATGGCAGTTACACTGAAAGAGATTGCAAAAGAGGCAGGCGTATCACCAAGCACTGCTTCGCATGCTATACGGGGGATTCATCCCGGTAAGCGATCGTTGTCTGCAAAAACCATTCAAAGAGTTCGTGAGGTTGCTGAGAAATTAGGCTATCGGCCGAATCTTCTTGCCGCCGGACTTGCCAGCAACAAAACTTTCACTGTCGGCATTTTGGTGGCCACGCTTCGCGGAAATTTCTACGAACGAATCCTCGAAGGCATTACAGACGTTATGCATCCTCAGTTTACCCCTCTGCTTGCGATTCACAATTACCAGCCTGACCGCGAGCGGAAAGAAATTGAAGTTTTTATCGGCAAACATGTTGATGGTATAATTGCGGCATATTCAGGCGATGCGGAAAATTTAGATATTTACCGCGAACTTAAAGATGTTCATAAAATGCCATTGGTGCTTGTCGACAGAGGAATCGAAGGTTTCGACAGTCCCGTCGTCCGCAGCGACCATTATCTTTCGACATATCTGGCTGCACGCGAACTTGGCAAACTTGGACATAAAAATATTATCTTCGCACTGGCCGGCAGAGAAACTGAAAGCACAAAAATGCTTATAGACGGCTATAATGGTGCCGTATCTGAAATGGGGCTTACAGCCACTGCTGATACTTTCTACAAGAAAACTCAGTCATGGTCTTTAACCGAAATGAAAACTTTCGCTGAAAACATCCTTGATTATATTAGTTCCAGAAAACCGCAAACTACAGCCATTTTGCTTCAGGCGGACTGGCTTGCTTATGAGGTCCTGGCTGTTTGTCAGGACAGGGGTATTAAAGTACCGGAAGACCTTTCTGTAATGGGTATTGAAGACTGCGATCCGAGTTCATTGCCGTGCATCAGCCTAAGTACAGTCAAAGTCGAACTAAATGAAGTTGGAAAACGTGCTGCCGAATTGCTCATTAAAATTATTAACGGAGAGCAAACGGACGGCCAGCCGCTGGTTATCAAACCATCTGTGATTCTTCGTAAAACCACACGGCAGTTATAATCATACAAATCCATGATGCGTTTCATCCTGCATAAAAACAGGACCCAGAGATAATATGTAAATATAAGCGCCGTTGGTGCGCGCAAAAACAGCAAAGGAAATGGAGATTTATATGAAAAAAACAGGGATAGTGTTTATGCTAATTTTGGCATCTATTGCCTACGGCGGGCAGTGCTGCGTAACTCAGTCTAAAGAAAATTGTTCAATAGTTCCTCAACCAAGAGAATGCCAATCAGTAGATTTGCCCGATGTCGTCATAGATGAAAGTACGACAGTTTTTTATAACAGCCAATGTCCCGTAGAAAACTACGCGGCAGGCCATTTGAAAGACAGTCTGAAAAAACATTACAACGTTGATATTCAACTGAACGGCGATACCGAGAAAGCCGGCCAATCAAAAAATACCGTAGAAATCGTTTTGGGCGTTACGGAAAAAGATTCATTTATTCAGCAATTCTGCAAAAAGAATAATATAGATATCAATACCAAACTTCCCGGTTATGACGGTTTCATAATTAAAACCGCGGCTGTAAAATCATCAAAAGTTATTATCATTGCCGGTGCAAACCTGCGAGGCGTTACTTACGGCACAAGCGTTTTATTCGATATGCTGAATCTTGGCGACGGCAAACTGACCTGTCCCGCCGTTTATATCCGCGACTGGGCGACAATTGAATGGCGAGGCAGACCAACTGAATATCTTTCTCTGCAGACACCAGAATCACTCGATACCTGCGTTCATTCACGCATAAATTTTATCGACGTACGCGATACCAATGTTCCGGGCGGACATGCACTTTTCGGATTCCCGCCGGGAGTTCCTATCGATACCGCAAAAGTTAAAAAAGTGATAGACGACGCACATGAAAGAGGAATATTCGTATTCGGTACCGTATCCTGCGGAGTTCCTCCTGAAAAATTCGATGCGGCAATAGAAACATTCAAAGAGCTAATCGCTTTGAACGTTGACGGACTGTGGATTTCTTATGACGACCCAGGTCCCGGAAAAGATGCCCCCCTGCTGACAAGCCGAGTTATTGAACTGGCAAAACAGCATAATATCACACCTGACAAAGTTGCGATTACCCCTCCAAGCGGCTCATATCAGGAAATCGATACCGTATGGAACAAACAGGTTGTCGCAGCTCCCGATGCAGACAAAATGAGATGGTTCTTTACTCGTATACCGAACGACTTTGATGATAAATTAATGAAAAAGCTGGGCTTTTCCTCGGAGTTATGCTGGTGGCATAACTGGCCGCGACCAAAAGGCGGACTATTGAATGATTTCGGCGGCGGAAGACCTTTATATAATAGTAAATGGGCTTATTATGAACTGCTGCCTCTTTCGGCAGGCTGGAATAATCCCACAACAGACGAATTAAAAGTCGCGGGCAATTATTCTGATATGGTTATGCTTTGGCAAACAAGGCCTGCCGATTATGATTGTCACATTCTCGGTTTATGGGCATGGAATCCGGAAACGCACGATTTCAACGCTGTTTCAGAGACGGCTTATTCTTACGTGTTCGGTAACGCTCAGGCTCCGGCGGCGAGATTGTTTGACCGGAAACTTGCCAAACTCAAACCATATTTTACAACGCCGTTGTACAAAAATGCCAATCCCAATATCTGGCCTCCGAGACTGCTTGACGTAAACGACAGGCCGGCTGTAATAGAGCTGCTTAACGATATGGAACTGCTGATGCAGACAATAGAAAAAGGTTCGCCGAGCCAGACTATGCTTAGCGGCGAAAACCTGAAAATCGATTATCTTCAGCCGATGCGAGATATCGTAACTTATGGCAAAAAGATGGTAAATCTTGATTATCCGGAATACACGCTTAAGGATTTTCCAAATAAAATGCTCGACCTTGCCTCTAAACAGGATACAAAAGCTATTGACGTCGAAACAGGCAAAATCAGGGCAGATGTCGAGAAGAAATGCGAAATCATTTCTTCAGAATTGGCAGGTCTGAAATATATCGATGCTTATGTCAAGCAATGGGAAGATTACATAAAAGGCTCTGATTTCTGGATAGAAGAGTATAAAAAGGTTCAGGCACAGAAAGCCGAAGCCGAACAAAAACGTCAGGAAGCAAAACAGAGATTCGAAGAACTCGTCAAAGGCGATTACAGCAAATTATTTGCCGACCAGGGCAAACCTGCCAAAGGCAAAGTTCTGCTGGAGATTTCATCGGATGCTATCCAGCACGGCAGATATCACGCCAGGGGCGCCTGGGCCGTGGGAATGTACGATAACAAAGCTGTTGCAATCGGCTCTTCGTCTCAATGGTCATACAAAGATACAGATATGGCTATGCTCTCGACAGAAGTTACTATACCTAACTTCACCAAAAGACTTTATCTGGAAGTTTATATAGCACACGTAATGAAAGACACGCAGACTCCGGCCAGAGCCGATGTTCGGCTTTCGGCTTTACGAGTTGATGGTAAAACCATCTGGAATCAGGACCTTACTGTGCCGCTGAAAGGCTGGCAGGTAAACGATATTACAGATGTTGCGAAGTCCGGCGAAAAAGTAAATATCAGATTTAACGTTTCAAACAGAATTCAGTCTGACGGTTACGAAAGCATCGTATTCTTCGGCCCGGCCAGATTAGTAGAAAGATAATATTAACATAATTTCAGGAAGGATTTTTTTATGTTTCGCAAATTAAATGTTTTTGCACTAATTATCGCGGTATTAACTCTCGTCACAGTATCCTTGGCGGTCGATTGCCCGATAGTACCGACACCAAAGGAATATAAAGCTCTCGGCGATTCTTTCCAGCTTGCCGCTGACACGGCTATCGTAATCGGCGACAATGCAACAGAGGTCGATGAATATGCCGCCGAAAGACTTCAATTTTATGTAAATAAAAGGTTCGGCATAAAGCTCGAAATCAAAAAGCAGTCTGCTGCCGAAGAAGCCAAATCTGTTATATTGCTCGGCACACGGCAAAGCTGTGCCAAAGTCGACCAGTTCTGCAAAGAAAGCAAAATTGCACTGGACGCAAACACGCCCGGATTCGACGGTTACATTATCGAAACTATTAAGAGCGACGGCGGTTTTACCGTTCTTATCGGCGGTTCAAACGCTCGCGGAGTAACTTACGGCATGGTATCATTTTTCGACCTGCTCGCGAAAGACGGCGATAAAATCATGTTCCCGGCCGTTTCTGTAAAAGACTGGCCTTCAATTAAATGGAGAGGCAGAAATTGCGCGAAAGTCGTCGGCGAAGAAGCTTATGACTCCTACGTCCGCGCCAGAATAAATTACGTTGACACACTTTATCCGATGGTCGGCCTGCCAAAGACCGGCTTCACAATTAACGAAGAGCGAGTCACAAACGTTCTCAACCAGGCTCACCGCAGAGGTATATATGTTTACGCCACTGTTAATTGTGCCGTGAAACCTGAGTTGTTCGACAATGTTTACGATTCTTATGTAAGATTGCTCGATATGGGTGTCGATGGTATTTGGCTCTCGTTCGATGATGCAGGTGAAGGCATGAACGCAGATGTGCTCATCAAACGCGTATTAGAGCTTGCGAAAAAACGCAACCTGCCCGACAACGCTCTTGTAATGACTCCTCCTGCCGGTTCGTATCATAATATCGAAACTACATGGAACAAATATATGGCTCCGCAAAAAGGTTTCGACAGTATCACATGGTTCTTCACTCGTCCGCCATGCGATTGCGATGTTCAGACCGCCAAAAAAATCGGCCTTAACGCAAAACGTCCCGGCTGGTGGCACAATTGGGCCCGCCCTGCCAGCGGCCTTCTAAACGCAGCTTACGGCGTCAGTATGTATGATAAATCGCCTTATTTTGAGCCTATGCCGCTCGAAATCGGCTGGCATATGCCGACTTATGACGAACTTGCCGACGCGGCTAAATACGCTGATACGATTGTTGCCTGCACTGATGGACGTGAAGAATATATTATGCCCGTTCTCGGTTATTGGGCATGGGACCCGGCAAAACACAACTGGGATGCAGTAAGAACAGATATTTATAGTTTCGTTTACGGTGCAGCACAGGTTAATGACGCCAAAAAGTTTGACGACAGTCTAAGCAAATTGAAAGACCTGTTCAAGCGTATGCACTATAAATCACAGACACCGGATTTATGGCCGCCGAGACTTATCGACCCGGCCACAAAACCACAGGCAATCGCGTACGTTAATGCAATGGATGCAGCGCTCAAAAAACTTAAAGCCAATGCTCCGGCAGCGAGTATGATTGATGCAAACAGACTCGAAACCGTTTATTTTGATGCGATGCAGGATACGGTAGATTACGGCAAAAAAATCGCCAATTTCGAATATCCCGAATACTGGCTCAAGGATTTTGACGAATCGATGATTGCACTTATAAAGACCGATTCACAGGCAGCAGCCAAACGCATCGAAGAAGTAAAACCGAAAGTCGAAGCTGAACTTGCCGAGATATCAAACGGGCTTAAAAATGTTAAAGGCGTAACTGAATACGTTGACAACTGGAATCAAAAATTGTCCGGTATCGATTATTGGCAAAAACAGATTAAATCCAGAAAAGAAAGAAAAGTAAAAGAACAAGAGGCTCGCCAGGAAATGGCTAAAATCTGGGAATCTACGCCAAAGTCTGACTACACAAAACTTCTGGCCGCAGAAGATAACAGGCCAAAAGGCAAAGTTCTGCTTGAAATCACACCAGCAGAGTTCGAAAAACAGGGTTCATATTCATGGACCGGCACCGGCTGGGCTATGGGTCTTGTCAGGGCAGGCCAGAAAGAAGCATTCGCGATACAGTTCGACGGAACCTGCAACGCAACTGAAACTGCAAGCCTGAACGGCAAGCTAATAGTTCCTGAACACAAGGGCAAACTGAAAGTCGTAGTATTCGCGACACATCTGTATGAAGACAAAAACAATCCGCCGGCAAAAGGTAATCGTGTCAGCGTTGTTCAGTTCGACAGGAAATGGGTCTGGGTACAGGATTCGACAAATGATATGACCGGCTGCGAATGGATAACCTTTGACCTTGCCTGGAGCGATGCAGGCACTGTTAAAGCCGGCGATGTTGTGCCGATAAACTTTATAGTATACAATCATGAGACAACTTCGAACCTTAAGACTACAGTACTGTTCGGACCTGTTCTCGTTATTGAAGAAACTAAATAACCGGAGAATGTATATGAATACAACAGAAAGAAAATTACCGATAACACGGCCGTCAATGATGATGTTTCAGCCGTACAAGCAGAACATTAAGTGCTGCCTGATAGTTACTCTCGTGGTCATCGGGCTTATTATCGCTGTACAATTATTTTTATGGATTAAGTAGGAGTAGCTATGCACGGTTTGGCTGTACTTGATGTTGTCGTTATCATAGCATATTTTGCTTTGCTTGTGATAATCGGATTTTTTACTATGAAAAAAGTTACCAATCAGGGTGACTTTTATGTCGGCGGCAGAAAATTCGGAAAATTTCTTGTGATGATGCAGCAGTTCGGTGCAGGCACAAGCAATACGCATCCGATTCTCGTCGCAGGCGCTGTTTATACATTCGGCATGGCGGGTATCTGGTATAGCTGGCTGTATATGCTTTTTATGCCCGTGCTGTTTTTGCTGCTGCCGATAATCAGAAGATTGAGAATTTACACAACTGCCGATTTCTTCGACCTGCGATACGGCAAAGGTCTGGCTCCATTTTTCGCCATTAGCTGCCTGGCAAGTGTATCGGTCGCGACCGGCACAATTCTTATCGGTATGGGACAGGTCGTCGAGGGAATCACCGGCGGCAAAATCCCGCTTAATGTAACGGTTTTAGCAACAGGCGTAGTCGGCCTGCTTTACGGTGCTATCGGCGGAATGATAGCAGCGGCATTTGCGGATTGCCTGCAGGGCATTCTAATCGTCGGATTGTCTTTCATGCTGATTCCTCCTATGTGGATAAAGGTCGGCGGAATGGCAGGTCTTCATGCTGCCCTGCCGGCTGGAATGTTCTCGCTGGCGATGCCCAGTTCAGCCGGAGCAGACCCGGCTAAAACTATCGGCCTGTTCGCTATTTTCATGCTTTTCATCAATGGTATGCTCGGCAACCTTGCCGAAGGCAGTGTACAGACTCTTCAGGCAGCAAAAGACGAAAGCACCCTTCAGTGGGGAAATATGTTCGGCGCAATACTGAAACGCCTCTGTACCGTAGGCTGGGCATTTGTCGGATTGTTTGCGCTGGTACTCTGGCCAAAACTTGACAATCCCGAATTATGTTTCGGAATGGCGGCAAGAGAATTTTTGCCGGTCGGCTTTTCAGGTTTAATGGTTGCCGCGATGTTTGCCGCAGGTATGAGCACTGTCTCGGCGATGCAGGTAATTGCCTCTGCGATTTTCACAAGAAATCTGTATTCAAAATATATTGTAAAAAATAAACCCGACAGTCACTATTTGCTTGTCGCTCGAATCGCAGGTTTGGCTCTTGTTATTGCCGGAACAATTACGGCTTATCAGTTTACAAGCGTTACAAAGTCCGTTGAATTCTGGTGGAAACTTACCGCAATGGTAGGCCCTGCCATGATGATTGGACTCTTTTTTTACAGGGGCAACAGCTGGGGCGCATGGGCTTCAATAATAGTGTCTTTCGGTATCTGGTATTATTTAGACCAATACTGGGGGCCTACTGACCTGAAATGGAAAACTGTATGGTATCAGTCCGCTGTTTATGTGCCGGCGTCCGTTATAGCCTATTTTGTAGTCAGCCTGCTTACAAAACCTGAAGATGAACGCAAACTTGCGAGATTCTATGCCCGTCTTAATACCCCTGTCGGAAAGGAACAAATTCTTGTTGATGCAGGTCTGGAATCAGAAGAAAGCAGAAAGCAGATAATTTAAGACATATTAATCTTTAATTAGTTACAAAATATTTTCAAAAAATTCCAAATTTGATTGACACTGCCGCGATAGAATGCTATATTAGAGTTGCTGAAGCGGTTCAACGGCTTGATTTGAGATGTTCGGAAATTAATAAACCGTCATATTAAAACTGACGATTGTCTAATGGAGAGAAGAAATTATGAAAAGAAGCAAAGGCTTTACACTCGTTGAGCTGTTAGTTGTGATTTCCATCATCGCAGTTCTTTTGGCGGTATTGATGCCTTCACTGAGAAAAGCCAGACTCTTGGCTCAAAGAATTGTCTGTATGAATAATACTCGGCAGCAATATCTGGCACAAAATACCTATACACTCAATAATGACGGTAAATTCGCAACTAATTTTGAATCTATTCCATGGAATGTCAAAGACAAAGGGATTGATACTTATGCACCACAATATATGAATTCAAGAGGCGAGAAGGCAGCCACAGCTTACGCCCAATACAAACCTTATATAAAGAATTCCAAGATATTCCTTTGTCCGGCAATTCAGGATTTCGCCATCGAATCCCCAAAAGACTGGGGAATGTGCAGAGATACCAAATGGTATTCCAACGCTTATACAAATGACAAAGGCGGCTGGGATGCCACAGTACCCGGTTCGACGACACAACCGTATTATCTCAGCATCCCATATAACTGGTATGCAAACCTCACACCCTGCGATGGCTACGGCAAACCTTATACCGACGTTACTTACTATGGCGGTGAAGTACCCTGGCCCAGAACTGCCGCTGAATGCTCTTCAACCAAAATAATGATAACGCATCCTTTTATGTGCGATAAAGGCACTCCATACTTTCGCGATATGGGACATGGCGGAAGCACTACAAAGTGGATAAGGATAACGGGAGGGCTTGGCAATGCTCCGATGGGAACTACTTCCGTCCAAAAAATAAAATCTCTCGACAATCCGGCGGCTTATGCTGACGGACACACCGATTATATAATGAGAAACGCTACGATAATCCGTGCAATTTATAATCAGAATAAAGTACAAATAGCCTGGTAAGGCGGTCGTTTAAAATATTTACCAGTCTTCCGTAATTACTGCTTAACCTCGTCTATCATCGCGATAATATTTTCGAGCGGGACATCGGCAAGCAATGTAATGCCGGGTTCGAAGATATATCCGCCGCTATAGCCCATTTCATTTTTTAACTGTTTGACAGTTCTGCGAACTTCATCCACAGTCCCGTTTGGCAACACTGTCTGGGTTGACATACCGCCGCAAAATGTGAGACTGGAGCCGAAACGTTTCTTAAGCTCGAACGGATTCATCGCCTCGGGCTGAATCGGATGCAGAATATCAAGGCCGATGTCAATCAAATCAGGAATTATTTCAATAACGTTGCCGCAGGAATGATGAAAAACGTCCCTGCCGGCCGATTTAGCAAAATCATAAATGCGTTTCAGGCACGGCCTGATTAACTGCCGCCACTGCTGCGGGCTTATGAGCATTCCCCGCTGGGTGCCGTAATCGTCACTGAGTGCGATTGCCTCGAAATCGAATTTATCAAATAAGATTTTCAGGGTTTCGAGGATATAATCTGTAAGCGATTCGAGAAGCTGCTGTACGAAAGTCTGATTAAGAGCGACATCGAGCAGAATATTTTCCATTCCCCGCATAAAAGTTGCGCGTTCCCATAAATCGCCCACCCAGATAACACGATAATTGCCCTGCTGAGAAATACACCACGAGCCAATATCCTCGAATCTTCGGGGCAAATGCGGGTCGGGAAATTTGTAACCTTCAAGGCTGTCCTTTGTCAGGCAATTGCCGATAGGAGAGCCCCTGTCGAGTTCATTGGTTGACCACGTTACGCCAAATTCATCGGCAATCGTCGGGCCGAATGTTTCAGGGTCTGCGTAAAGAGGCTTCTGATTTTTCAGGCTAATCATCCTGACAGGCAATTCGAGAAAATCATTGAGATTGACCGTATTGTAATGTTTTTCGAGAGCGGCCTTTACAGGAGGCGAAAACATAAAATTGTAGGGAATTCGTTCCTGGTGCCGGTGCTTCAAAACGGATTTTATCCACTGGCAATTTATCATAGTTATTTAGAGATTATTCCTGCCTCTCGCTTGCGGGAATACGGATATAAGTTATAGCGCAGTTGCCGAAGAATCCATGAAAGTCGGGCTTGTCGGCATCTGTTGTGTCGAAGAATCCGCCGTTCCATAATGCGAATAAATTTTCGCCTTTTTCATCGAGTTTGATTGAAAAACTTCCTGCCGGAATATAACCGTATTTGTTGTGATAGTAAGGGCTCAAAAAAGCAATGACTTTTTTAATTCCGGTTTTGGTATCGAACTGCACAATCGGCGTACCATCCTGCCAGGCGATTCCATGAGCGCCGGGGCAATAATAAAGGTATCTGCCTTTCGGGCTTCGTTCCATCGCGCAGGTATATCGAATCAGGCCCGGCCAGTTAATGCCCTTGGCTGTGATTTTTTCAGTGTCGGGGTCGAAAGTAAACATCTCGCCCTGCTTTGTAACGCCCCATATAAGGCCGTCAGTACCACGTTTGAGCGTGTTTGCGCGAATCATATCGACTTCGAGAGGTTTCTCCTTTTCGACAATCTGATTTTTGCCGGAGAAATGCGGCATCCTCGTTTCCATTTTGGTAAAGCGATTATTGCCTGGGTCGTATTTAACCATATGAGCATTGGTATCCGGGTCATATATATAGCTTGAATATACGTTGCCGGTTTCTTCATCAATCATCATCGCCCGCCACCACCAGGTTATATCTTTCGGCGGGAAACCTGCCCAGATAATACTTCGGGTTTTAATATCCCACGCTAAAAATTCACCAAAGAATCCGACGCCGTACATAATGCCGCGCTTCGTATCGATTCGGTGATACGGCCAGGAGATGCGTTTTGCGGGCACTCCATAATCTGTCATATCGCCTGTAAGAACGTTGAAACTTAAAATATGTCCGCCCTCATAACCTGTAGCATAATCCCCTTCGGCAGGTTCCGGATAAATCGTCCAATATGTACAAAGCCACAAATTCGGCCCATCGTAGAAATCGAGATAACCGTGAATTTTGGTGTCTTTCATCTGTCCTGCCGGTGTTCCGAGCATTTTATAAATTTCAGGCAGGCATTTTAAAATCTTTTTCGCCGGGTCGTATTCGACAACATAAAGATGACCATCGTAAGGGTCCGTATCGCCAACAGTAGAATAGAATTTACCTGTCGGCTGATAATACGCTGCCTGCGACCAGTTCGACCATTCACGAGAATAAGACAGACTCGGGTCAGAAGGTTTTTTCGACGGCTCACTGAAAAATCTCGGACTTGCCGGCACAAGGCCGAATTCGATTATCGGCGGTTCTTTGGCTACTACCGTTTGGTCATCCCAGTATTTTTTTACTGATTCCGGGATTTGCAGCATAGCCTTGTCCTGGTCAACTACTATTTTAGCTGAATACAGAAGCTTATATTTATCAAGATTATCTGCTTTATCCTTGCGCCATTGTTCGTAAGCGGTAAGAGAATTAGACTCGGGAACTTCAAGACCGGGCCTATCGGCCTTATAGACTATCGGATTAGATTGAGTATGCATTTTTTGAATATCTCCAGGGCAAGCGGATATTGTTATTAACAAAACAAAAACAGATGTTTTTAGTCTCATATCTATAAACCATCCCTTTAAACCTGCTATATCATACTCGATTAGACCCAAAAATCAATGAAAAATGGTAAAATTTATAAATTTTTGTTGAAAAATAGTAATATATAGTTATAATTAGTATATGCTGTTACACGACCAAAAACTAGAAAAAATACTCGAATTGCTCAAGGCTCAGCCCTACTGGACAACCAAAGACCTTGCCATAAAGCTCGGTACAAGCCGTTCGACCGCCCAGAAATGCCTCCAGGAGCTTCACAACGTGGGCCTGATAGAGCGTATCCATGGCGGCGCCCGTTATAAAAACGTCATCCTGAACACGCCTGTCAGCGTCGACAAAAGGCTCGGCGAGGATTTCCCTGCCAAACAGCGTATATGTGCCGAGGCTTTCAGGATTCTACCAAAAAACGGTTATGTATATCTCGACGCAGGCACAACAATACTGCCTTTGGCACAGAAAATCTCCGAAAACAATACCGATAAAAATCTGATTGTGGTTACAAATGATGTTTCTATCGCAGTGGCACTTGCAAAATATCAGGTTCAGCATATTCTGCTCGGCGGTCATATTCACCCTGTCACTCAAAGCATCAGCGGTACAGAAACGATGAATCAGTTATCGCGGTATCATTTTGACGCCTGTTTTATTTCCGCCGATTCAATCAGTCCGGAAGGGTGCGTTAATGCCGTCATCACCGAGGAAGCACATCTCAAATATTCAGCTATAACACGATCGAACAGCAAGATTCTGATGGCCGCTTCAAGCAAATTCTTCAGCAGTTCAGGCACAGCTATCGCCGAGCTTAAAGATTTTAATATATGGGTAACAGACAAAACAACGCCGGCTATGGCAAAATTATGTTCATCAACAGGAATTGATTTAATCAAGGCTTGATATATGGAATACAACGGCAGATATAACTTTTTCGACGCAAAGCAAATTAAGACCTATCCCCTTTCTACCCGCATTAATAAGGTAAAACTTGAAGACATGGTTTTGCCGAAGAATGTCGATAAGATGAAATTTGATGTCCCATGTGCAACCGCAAAGGATATCGACGAGATAGCAGAAAAGGTGGTTGAGTTCCGCAGCCAGTCAAAACCCGTGATTTTCTTTACTGGTGCTCATCTCATAAAGAATGGCATGGGACCTCTCGTAGCGGATCTTGTTCGCAGAGATATCCTGACACTGGTCGCAGGCAACGGCGCCACAGCCATACACGATTTTGAACTGGCATTTATCGGCCAGACAAGCGAATACGTGCCGATGGCACTTGAAAAAGGCCAGTTCGGAATGGCCTATGAATTTGCGTATATCAATACCGCTTTGTCGGTTGGTAATAAATATAAACTGGGGTATGGGGAATCGCTTGGACGTATGATTTGTGAAAAGGCATTTCGCGATGAAGTTTTGAACATTGCCGTGACAGCCGACTCGCCGAGGGAATTTAAATATCCTCAAATCAGCGTCCTTGCCGCCTGCTATGAAAAACAAATACCTTTTACGGTTCACGTGGGAATCGGTACGGATGTTATCGACCAGCACGAATCTTTTGATGGGCAGGCTAAAGGCGGCTGTAGCGGCAGAGACTTTTTGATTTACACCGGTCAGACCGCCAAACTCAGTCAGGGGGGATTCGTATTCAATATCGGCTCGGCAATCACCGGTCCGGAAGTGCTTTTAAAGGCCGCTTCAATGGCGGCTAATATCGGCAAATGTCCGACTGGTATTGTTACCGCCGATTTTGACCTTCGAGTTTACGAGCCTGCACAGGCAAGTGACGACGCGAGCCAGGGATATTATTTCCGCGACCAGAAAAGTGTTGTTACACGCATACCGGAAGCCTTTGAGGGAAAGGGCTTCTATGTGCAGGGGAACCAGAAACAGACATTTCCACTTTTATACAAAAGAATAGTCGAGAAACTCAACAAATGAACATCGAACGAGCACAACAGATTCTTTCATCAATAAATAACGTATCTATCGCGGTATATGGGGATTTTTGTCTCGATGCATACTGGATGATGGACCCTAAAGGCGGTGAAACAAGTGTCGAGACCGGCCTTAAAGCCAATACCGTCGCCAAACATTACTATACACTGGGCGGAGCATCTAATATTGTCGCTAATATCGCTGCATTGAAGCCGAAGTCGTGCCGAGTATTCGGTGTAATAGGAGAAGACATCTTCGGCAGAGAACTCGTAAGGCAGCTCGGACAACTGCATGTCGATACTGCCGGTCTGGTTGTTCAGAAGGAAAACTTCGATACAATCGTTTTCGGCAAACCATATATCAGCGGACAGGAAAAACCGCGAGTGGATTTCGGATTTTTTAACAGGCGAACGGCAGAAACCGACGACCTCATCATATCAAACCTTCGCAAGGCAATGAAAGATGCCGACGTCCTGATTTTCAATCAGCAGGTACCCGGCTCAATTAATAATGAAAGCTTTATCGCCGCGGCAAATGAGCTTTTCAACGAATTCAGAAATAAACTCATTTTTATCGACAGCAGGCATTACAGCAGCAGTTTCGCCAACGTATATCGAAAGACCAACGCGGTTGAGGCAGCACGGCTGTGCGGCGCAGAGGCGAGATACGGCGATATCGTAACAATTGAGAACACAAAAAAATACGCACGTGAACTTTACAATAAAACAAGTAAAGCCGTATTCATAACGCGAGGCAGCCGAGGCCTTGTCGTGGCGGAATCGTCCGGCGTTCACGAAATCCCCGGCATTCAGCTTCTCAGGAAAACTGATACAGTAGGCTGCGGGGATACCCTGCTTGCGACAGTTTCACTGTGTATGGCGGCAGGAGTCGGCCCGCTTGAATCGGCAACAATCGGAAATTTCGCAGCATCGGTAACGGCAACCAAACTTTTCCAGACAGGCACGGCGACAGCAGAAGAAATCCTCGAAATATCGCGTGATGTCGATTATATATATCAGCCTGAACTGGCAGACGACCGCAGAGGCGCCAAATTCGTACAAAATACAGATATAGAAATCTGCTACCCAACGGAGAAAATCACACTCGGAAAAATCAAGCACGCCGTATTCGATCACGACGGCACCATATCGACACTTCGCCAGGGATGGGAAGCGATTATGGAGCCGGTGATGATTAAGGCAATGCTTGGCGAAAGATATAAAACAGCCGACGAAACGACTTATCATCGCGCCCAGGTTCGTGTACGTGAATATATCGACAAATCCACGGGCATCGAAACAATCAAACAAATGCAGGCACTTGTGGAAATGGTTCAGGAGTTCGGACTTGTGCCGCAGGAATACATCCTCGACAAATGGGGATATAAGAAAATTTATAACGATGCCCTGATGCTGATGGTCAACGACAGGGTCGCAAGATTTCAGCGAGGCGAACTTAATATCAGTGACTTTACGGTGAAAGGTTCGCTCGAATTTCTGAAAATACTGAAAAACCGCGGCGTACGTTTGTATATGGCAAGCGGAACGGATTTGGATGACGTCGCCAAAGAGGCTAAAGTGCTCGGTTACGCGAATTTATTCGACGGCGGTATTTACGGCTCAGTCGGCGATTCTGCGGCGTTTTCCAAGAAAATGGTAATCGCAAAAATCATGAACGAACACAATCTGCACGGCTCTGAACTATTGGTTGTCGGTGATGGACCGGTCGAAATGCGCGAAAGCAGAAAACGCGACGGCCTGGCACTGGGAATCGCAAGCAATGAGGTTCAGCGTTTTGGAATCAATTTGGAAAAACGAACACGCCTTATTAAGGCAGGCGCTCATTTTATCATTCCTGATTTTTCACAGCTAAAAAATCTCGAAAATCTTATTTTCCCAAAATAATCCGCATATTTCAATCGCACTAATTCGGAGCTTGCGGAAACTGTGCTGTTCACGCCTGAGAAACAATTACGGCATTGTCTGCATCCATTGCTCGGCGAGAATCGTAAAGTCGGCAAAGTTAATATAAGAATCGCGATTGATATCAGCCCCGCCGCACCAATCAGGAGAAGAACACTGACCAAGCCAACTGCCGGTCATCATTTCAAGGTCGGTGAAATCAACGCTTTTGTCGCCGTTGAGGTCGGGATTATAAATGAGCATTTGTATCTGCTGAGAAGTTAAAATAGAATTATAAATTCTGACATCGTCAATTATTCCAAGCGTACAAGACCACGTATTGCTCTGAACATCGTAAGCAGCACCAAGGGAAGGTCTTTGCGGAGGCAGAAAATTGCCGAACGAGCCGTCCATCGGAAATTCGCCGATAAGGCTGCCGTCAAAATAAACTTTGTACCCAGAAGAAGTATCCATAGCGTCAACTGTAACAACAAAATGATGCCACATAGAAAAAACTGTATTTGCCGGAAGGTCAACAACGATAGAATCGCCTTCACTTAAAAACAATTTTAAACTCAACGCATTGCCGCTCGAAGGATAATAAGACGGATAGCACCATGCGCCAATATTGGCAAAGCCATTATACGATGGTGAAGGATTCGCTGAATCGAGTTTTATCCACATCGCCAAAGACGCGGCACCGTCGCTGAAATCGCCTTCGTAGTCATTAATCGAACACGAATACAACTGAATATACCCGCCTGTAAATTCAAGAGCGCCTGCTCCTGAAACAGCGTCAGTGGAAAAACTGCAATTGCCGACAATCGTACCATCATTGCCATACTCTGAAGAATCCTGCCCGATATTACCTGCGTTATCGAACCGCCACCAGCCTGTAAGCTCGGCATTGGCGGATACCACAAACAAAAGAACAGCTAATACAGCAACTGCTGTTTTCATAATTTTATCAGAAACTCGCATATATATTCCCTGTAGGACTGGTGTCATAAGAAATATGAACTACCCTGCCGTCGGACAAATTCACATCCCAGCTTGTAGAACTGATTGTCGTTACACTTTGCACAAGCGAACTGGTTCCAGCATGAAGAGGCACAAGCAAAGTAAGAAACTGAACGGTACCGTTGCCGGTTTTTTTGTGCTGAAGCGTAGTCGCTGTTGTATTCGATGCGCCAATTTTCCAGCCCATTATCTCTGGGCTGGTCTGGCCGACTGTTCTATAAATACTCAAACCAGAAGTTATAAGCGGAACAATTTCGAGGTTTGCCTGGCCTGAGTTTGTCGTATCGACCCAGTTTGTATTGCGAACGGTTGTGCTGGTAGTATTCAAATGCCAGCGGACATCGTAAGTATGACTCGAAGAATCCCTTGCGACCATAGTATCGCAGACGATAAAAATATCAGGTTTGAGGAAATAAACCCTGCGGTAATGCCTTGCAGGATAAACCCAGCCCGATTTAAAAGTGCTGTCGTCCCAGTAAGGATACGCATCAGATGTACCCTGCCCCTGCATACCATAGGCGTTTTCATAAATGCCGGAAGCAAAATCATGAGTCGAATCCGATTCCCACCGACAATCTGAAATCGGCTGATAAGGCATCTGTGACGGCTGAGGTGTTCCCCAGCTTCTCCGCTGAGGACGATTGTCAACCATAACAGTATTATGTGAGAAGGCATCCATCGCATATTCAGACCAGATATTATCTGTATAATCGACTCGCTCGGAATCGAAAAGAATCTTCCTGCCGTAAGCCCAGAGAACTACATTTAGCTTGTCCTGATGGGCGTGACCTTTTCCAATCGGCCCGACATCGAAACCGAGATAATTATCTGCCGTCCCCCAGCCCGAACGCATCGCAGCATAGCCGGCATAAGGAAGAAAAGCGGATGTATAACTCGGAGCAGAACCCTGACTGCCGTTTGTCGCAATCCATTTGAAATCGGGACGGGACGGATAGTACGCATAATACGAATTCATAAAACTTTTGACATCAAATTCGTAATTATCGTTATATGAAGGATCGTGTCCGTCAGGTGCCATTATTTTAACGAATGAATCCAAGGGCGTTTCACACAACGGTACAATTAAATCAACATTCAATTCATTAGTGCGATCGACCGCTTCGGCAAGGTCGCAAATCGTAAAGTAATTGTAAAAGGCCTGTGCGTATGCACAAGTTAATTCAACTCCCATTCCATCGGGCAGATAACTTTGAGTCATATCGTCAATAGCCGTCTGGCAGGCATAATTTCGCCACGCCGTGGCATCCGCCAATTCAGGGAAGAATACACCTGTACTGTAAAGCCCAGCCATAGCAAAGGTGAGCCAGTTGCCGGAAGTTGCGTGATTATCCCGTAAATGCTTGGATTGCTCCCATGCCGATTTCACGGCGATATTCATTGTATTATCATCGAATAAGGGTGAATTCTGGCAATATGCAAAAGCGTTAAGCCAGCCTGTACGCATACGAATACCGGTGGCAATAGTGCTCCAGTAATGATCGTCAACATCGGCGGCCTGTGCGACCTGGCCAATCCAGCTCCGCATCACATTGACATAATCAGTAACGGCAGGATACTCGGTCTGGGAATACCAATATGCCCTGCCGAGCGTTTCGAGGAAATACATCCTATACCAATTGCTTGAAAGCTCCGGCGTACTGAGCCAGTCATAATCGCCGTTGGCCAGCCAGTAATTATTATTATAAATTCCGGTATGATTCGCAAAATCATACGCATAGGACAAATCTGAAGACGAACCCTGAGAAGGTACTTTGATATGCGGGTCCCAGTACCAGATTTTTTCTGTTCGCTGCCTGAGATATTTTGCAAATTCTTTTCTGGCGTTCGGATAATTGCCCTGCTGAACAGCGGTTTTAACAGCCGAGAGTCCGTTGTAATTCAAATTCAAAAGACTATTGAAGAACTGACTGTCGGTTAAAACTGTGTCAGGCACAACAGGCTGATAAACGAACTTATCGCTGGTTGCAAGCTGCCATGTTGCCCCGTTCTTTGCTAATATGGCTGAATTATTTACTTTTGTGCCGCAGGGATTATAAATCTCGTAAACGGCCTGCTGGGCGGGTGTCGTTAAAGTTCGTTCGATTGAGTAGTTTACAAATAAACGATTACGTTTATCTATCGAGAGCACCGAATCATAAAAAGTCTCCGGCGAGGCTTGTCCCGAATTATCGTTCCAGGGCGTTACCAGAGCCGCCGGCGAACTCCATGATTGTCCACTCTGCTTATAGGTATATTTCAATGACCTGCTCAAATCTGAAATATCCGCTGCGACAACATGAACGGTGCCGCTCGTATCGCAAACCATACTTGCGCGAACAAGGCCGGTAAGAGTTTCAGGTGTGCTCCAGCCGGAAGCAACTGTATTCGGCTGCGAAGATTTTAGATACGTACAATATTTTCCGGAACCGCCGGTGTACGGAGTTAAAATCACATGCAGATAACCGTTTTTATCGACTGAAATGCACGGCCAGTTATTTTCATTAGGGTATCCAATATCAGTATTGCCGAGCAAAACCATATTCGTAGTACCGGTCGCACGGTCGTATGTAATGCCGTATATCGGAGTTCCGGGATTGGCATTTGCGGTGGCACACGGAAAAACTATATGTGTTTTATTATTGCGGGTAACAAGAATGTTAGACTGATTTTTAAAGCCGCCACCGGCAACTGGTACAGATGCAACCTGAACAGGCGCAGAAAAAACCGGGTTTCCGCTGCCATCCTTAGTAACAACGACTAGGCCAAGTGTATTGACACTGTTCTGCATATATCTAATAAGAAGTGAAGGCGGACCGGAATCATTATTCCCGTCCCTGCATTCCATTCTGACATCGAGCGGAGAACCTGGAATTAAAAACGCACGCCATGAGCGACCGACATCTTTTGATAACATAAGGCAATAACCGACAGATGTAGGATTAGCTATCGCATAAATATAATTGTAGTTATCAAGATATATCCTGTTTTCGCCGCACTGTTCGAATGTTCCGTCCCACTGAGGATAATCGCTTAGTATCGCATCGGAGAAATACGACCTGAATTTAACGCCGTTATAATCCGCTATATCAACCCATGAATCGCCTTTGAAATATTGCTGGTCATCCGGCCCGAAACCGACAGGATTCGGAGTATAGTGCGGATTATAGCCGTAAAGTTCGCGTTCCTGTCTGAAATATGTCTGGTGCTGTATCGGAGCGTTAACACCGGCAAGGCCCGGCTTTATTTCCGGTGCGTTACCGTAAATATCTATCTGGGCAGGCACACCCGGAGCGGAAACCCACATCGGGAAAACTATATCCGGCATCGGAGCAAGTGTGGAAAAATAAAAGTTGTCCATATTGTACGATGGAGCCGTACTGGTATATGAAGTCGAATTGTAGGCATTTCTAACGCCTAAGGCATCCAGACCCACGGAAAATTTATTGGTGCCGCTTAAGAGAACACCCGATATATTGCCGACAGGAGACCATTGCTGCGAATCTGTTATCCATTGATAAAGCTGGACATCAGCAACGGTATTACCGCCCTGATTGTAAACATGCATTTTGACTCGATAAGTATCAGTGGCAACCGAACCGGTAATCGGTGAAAGCTGAACGGTGTAAGCTGTTCCATCGGAAGCATTTTGCTGCGCCTGTGCAATTACCGATGCACCGCCCAATGTCAAAGCAATCCAGTTACGATTCGTGCTCGAACTTAAATTGTCGCTTTGAGAATAAAATATACCGAAGAGACTTTGGTAGCTTGTCGTTCCGGAAAGATATTGGAAATCCAGCCCCATCCAAAATTCGTGTACAGCACCGGCAGAAGTCCCAGCGGCAATCGCATCGGAGCCCAAATATTTGTAAAGCTGCGCTACAGTATTGGCGCCATTTTTCCGCTTAAGCTGTGTATTGATATAACCGGGATAGATGTTAAAAACACCCTGACTGGAGGACTCCACTCTTTGCAGCCAATCGTTAACATTCCAGTTCTGAAGTATAGTGGCCGGCCGGGCATTTGCCGCAAATACAAACAATACAAAAATTACAAGCAACGTCTTTTTCATCACTATCCCAGAAAACAACACGTTTAAGGCCTTATATAACGCCAAAAAAGGCGTTGAAGCCTTTCAACATCATACAGAAACAATCCGGCCAATGCAAGTAAAAACAGGTTAAATAATCGTTAATTTTTACTATTATCCCGCATAGATTCGAGCATTGCGATGATATTATCGGGCTTTGAGCCGGGCGGAATCGTATGCGACGGACATACTATTACATCGCCATTTCTGCCAAGCTCAATAAGGTGTTTTGTTTCGTTATAAACCTGTTCTGGACTGCCGAACGCCAGTGCGTCCTGTGTGCTGACCCCGCCCCAGAAACAAAGCCGGTTTTTATAAGTTTTAATTGCCCAGTCGACATCAATTACTTCAGGCTGGAAAGGATTAAAACTGTTCACGCCGATTTCGATAAATTCATCGAAAAGCTCCTGAACTTTTCCGCAGGAATGAATTGAAACGAATTTGCCTGCGTCACGAACAATCGCGTACATTTTCGTTATATGCGGTTTTATAAATGTATGCCACATTTGCGGCGAAATCTGCAGGCCTAATTGTGTGCCCCAGTCATCGCCAAAGTGAACGCCGTCAAATTCAAGATTGTCTATTGCACGGTGGAGTACTTTGCAATTGTAATCGCAGATTTTGCCGAAATATTCCGCGACAAATGTCTGGTCGGCTGCGAGGTCCATCATAAGATTTTCCATACCCCTCATCGCCCAGGCCCTTTCCCAAAGCGAAAGATTCAGTCTTGCCAAACGATATTTCCCCGCTGCCCTTGCTTTACTGAAAGTATCGCGAGCTTTTACGAAAAATGAATCCGGCAGAGGCTCGGGAAATGAATAACTTTTGAGATTTTCCGGGGTAATCCACGCGTTTTCAGGTACGCCGATATTTTTGTCCTGTGTGCGGTTCCAGATAACGCCGAAGACATCCTTATAGAAGCCCGGCTTTATAATTTCGCCGGCAGGTTCAAGGTCAACCCTGACAACAGGCTGTTCGATATATTTGCTGACGTAATTTTTATCACCGGTATAAGCGACCATTTCCGCTTCCATATCGACTGTGCAGCGAACTTCGCAGGGAACACTATCTGCGGGTTTATGTGTAAGTGCCGCGATAACTCTTTCAACCGGCAGCATTTGATTTTTCATAATATGAGTTTCCTTTGCTCAATCAAACTGTGAATTATATTCGTTTACAATCTGCCCTACAATCCGTATGCGTTCAAGATTGCCGGTAGATGAAATTTCATCGGATATACCGAGTACCAATCTTGGCGCAAAAAGCTCGATACATTTTTTCGTATATTCTATAAGCATCTCTTCCGGAAACATATCATCGAACAGGATAGCCGGTATTCCATCCATCATTACCATTCCGTCAGGCAGAGCCTCTTTGATTTCCTCAAGAGTTACATCGCCCTGCGGTTTTGGAGTAATAGCCTCGATGCCGTCAAGCCCGGTTTGTGAGAGATATTTCAAAAGAGGCTTTGTATCGCCGTCCCAGTGAGAAGAAATAAATTTGCCGGCTTTATGAAGTTTGTCACAGCGTCTGCGGCATGCCGGCAAATGATATTTCAAAAATAAATCCTCGCCGATTGTACCGGCATGAATATTTTCGCCGAAATTAAGAATATTTATCGGCGATTTATTGATAAGTTCAATCAATTTATCGTGGCATATTTCCAGTGCTTCAAAGTAAGCCTCAACCGTCTTTGGCCAATCCATAATGGCATAAATACCCTTTTCCACGCCCATTTTAGAAAGGTACAAATCCTGAACGTTCATTCGCGGAATATACATTGTCGCAGCGCCGAGACCTTTCCATTTTGCGCAAAGCCTGTCAAACTCATCCTGGTCCCACTGCCAGTTGGTGTTGAGTTCACGCCATGCCGAGACTTTAAGCTCGTCTTCAGTTGCGACTTCACGTTTCAGATGTATCGGCACATCGCTGTTAGGCGTATTTCGCAAAACAACCGTTTGTTTACCAGCGGGAGTAGTAATAGTCTTTTCGAAATCAGTATCACTGAGTTGTCGAATAGATTCTTTTACTTCAGGATGCTCGATGCGTTTGAAACTGAAACGATAATCGTAAATGCGGGCCGAACAGCCAAGTGAACGGTAAATATCAGGCAAATCCATATCGGCATAGGGGTGCGGAAACGGTATATGAAAAAATTTTCTGTCGTTGAACCATGCGCCTATTCTCGGCTGCCAGATAATTTTGCCGCCGGCTTTGCCGAAGACAACATCATTGTGAAGTTTTGCAAAATCAATAGACATAGAAACCCCCGCAGGTTATCCCGGATAATTACCTTTTTTCCGCCAGACATCGAGTATAAGTTCGTATCTTTCCAGCCTCATACCTGTATAGACACAGTTGCTGGTGGAGAAAATATAACCTCCGCCCGGCATCCCATGTTTAAGGGCATATTCAGCCGATTCGATAACTTCCCGGTCGGTGCCGGTATCCATCAGCCCGCAGTTAACATTGCCGATAAGACATACTTTTTTGCCGATAAGTTTTTTTATCTCGGCGATATCGATACCGCCCTGCGGGTCAAGACTGTGAATAGCGTGCGGTTTTGCGTCAACAAGATAATCTAAAATCGGCATAATATTGCCGTCGGTATGTTTAATAGTATAAAAACCCATCCTGCGATATGCCGTTATAAGCTGTTTAAGATAAGGTGCGACGAATTCGCCGAACATCGCCGGCGAAAGAAACGGCCCCGTATTAAGACAGTAATCGCAGCACATTCCGAAACAATCGAGCACGCCGTGTTTTTTTATAAGCTCTGCTCTTTGGACGGCATCATCGATTTTTCTTTGAGCGTCGTCTTTGAGCTTTTGAGGATTATCCGCTATACTGTTAATAAATTCGAGCATCTTATCGCCGCCCGGCACATCATAAGTCGCGTCGCCGTGCATCATCAGCAAAAATTCCTCACCTGCTTTTTCGCGGATTCGCTCGATTACCCTGAGCGTATTGCCAAGCCTGTCGTTGCCCCATATCTCCGGACCGTTTATGAATATCGCACCATGTTCAAATTTTCGCGCGATAGTTATAAAAAGGTCGGCCATATCGTCGATATGAAGCTGCTGTTCGGACGGATGCATCTGGTCCCATTGATGATAAGACCTGTGCCGCGGATGTACTTTACCGAAGGCCTGCATTGTCAGGAAAAACACCAGTTCGAAATGCGGCACTCTGCCCTGCGGCTGTTTGCCCTCCAGAGCAAGAATAAATTTTTGTTTCGGGGTCATAATCTTCCCTCAATTAATATCATCGTTTAATGACTGAGTTAATAATTTTCTAATTAATGAATATAACGAATATATTGACTATACAGCCCATAAAATTTATTTTTATTGTTTTGGCCGATAAAAGTAATTACTTCCATTACCTTTAACGGCCGTAATAGGGTCTTTTTTGTTTTATATCCCAAAAAAACCTGATATAACGCAATCAAATATTTAATCGCGTTTTTACTTGTGAGTGATAATAACATATTCTACTTGAAATTCCAATAAAAATGTATTATTATAAGTGTTAAAGCGTTTCAGCATATACTTGTCGGTTTCAAAAGTCAGGCCATACAGCCCTTATTCAGACTTAAGAAATGAGCAGTTTTAAGCTTTTTTGGTATTATAACTTAAGGATATTGGAGCTTTGATGTCAGCAAAATTTGATAAATGTGAAATACACATCGTGCCGGGTACCCATTGGGATCGTGAGTGGCGATACGATTTCGAAGAAACACGCCAGCGTCTTATAGGAATGCTCGAAAATACCATGAATTTACTTGAGGCCAACCCTCAAATCCCGGCATTTGTTCTTGATGGTCAGTTTCTGCCTATAAAAGATTATCTTGATGTTCGGCCTCAGATGCAGGAACGTGTAGGAAAACTCGTAAAATCCGGCAGACTGCTGATAGGTCCATGGTACAGCCTGCCTGACTTTGGCGTTACACTCGGCGAAAGTACTATTAGAAATCTTCTTTTCGGCATCACAAACTGCCGCAAATTCGGCAAATCAATGATGGAAGCAATGACCAATTCTTCCTGGGGCCAGATTTCACAGATGCCGCAGATACTTGCCGGGTTTGGAATCGATACTTATGCCTCATATCACGGCGTGCCGGGTCACGCTTATCCTGTTGAGTTTAAATGGGAATCCCCTGACGGCACACAAATTCTCTTTATCCGTTCTCCAGGCACCACCAGAGCAAGTTTCTTCCTCGCTACACGCAGGGCACTGCCGCCGCAGCCTTACGAGGCCGAATATGTAAAGGCCGGCAGCCAGCTTCTCAAAGACGCTTACAGGCTCACCGACCAGCCTACCGCGGACCAGACTCCGTTGTACGGCAATGATATGAATTGTAAAGTCAACTATGATGTGCTGTACGATGAGTTTTTAAAGTGTGTGGAAAAAATCCGCACAGAGGTAACCACGCCGCACCTGCTTGTTGGCGATTTATGCGATGCACAGCAGATGTGCCCGGATATTCTGCAAATGGTTGCAGAACTCAAAAAGAGACACAAAAATGACGATATTCATTTAAGCACAATTCCGGAATATTTCGCGAAAGTTAAACAGTCCGTGAAATCGTTACCGACCTTCAAAGGCGAAATGCGTTTCCCGCACAAGGAAAGCTTCGCGTTTCGGCTTTGTAATATTCTTTCTACACGTATGTATCTCAAACAGGCAAACCGCAATGCCGAGTATATCTTAAGCAGATGGTGTGAACCGTTCTCCGCCTTCGACTGGCTAAACGGCCAAAAATATCCGAACGTCGAAATAGACCAGTCATGGGAAATGATGCTGATTAATCAGTCGCACGACGCTATCGGCGGCTGTTCAATCGACCAGGTACACGATGATATGATGTGGCGGTACAAACAGGTCGTCAACCGCAGCCGTGCACTGCTGCATCGAAGTTTGGGTTCCATCAGCAAACCTCTCGGCAGCGGAAAAACAGAAACTGACAAATGCAGACTGGTCGTTTTCAATCCACTGCCGTTTGAAAGAAGTGAAACAACAGAAGCTTATATCGATATTCCTTCAGACGCTTACAAAGGCTCAATATCCATAACCGATGCAGCCGGCAAAACCATACCGTGCGGCATAATAGAAACATCCATTTCTAAATCGGTAAGTCTCGAACTTCAGCTTATCGGCTGCCCTGCCGTATTTATCCGAAGACTTAAAGTCGAATTCGAAGCGGATAAAATCCCGTCAATGGGTATGCGGCAGTTTAATTTTAACTTCAACGGCAATTGTGCACCGCACAACCTCCTTGCCGCAGGCGATAACTGGATGGAAAACGAATATCTCAAAGTAACTGTTTCTCCGAACGGAACTTTGGAATTATTCGATAAAACGACCTCGCAGAAATTCACAGACCTGCATTACTTCGAAGATGATGGTATGGACCGTGCCGCACGCAACAGCTGGTATTTGATACCGCCGGCAAACAACAAAACCTTTTCATCGAAAGACGCTAAAGCAACATGCAGGCTTGACTATGTGTCGCCGCTCCAGGCAAGACTTGTCGTAAATTATAAAATGCGGATACCGAAATCGCTCGACCTCGATAATGTGAAAGTCGGACGAATGGAACACTTTATCACATACTCTTATCAGAATCGCAGCGACGAGATGATTGACCTTAATATCGAATCGACTTTCATACTTCGCAAAGGCGCACGAAGAGTCGATGCAGAAACAAGTTTTGTCAATAACGCATGCGATCATCGTCTTCGCGTTATGCTGCCGACTGATACTGCTGTCGACAGTTCGTGGGCGGATTCGTCTTTCGATGTCGTTCAGCGGTCGACTGAAAAATTGAAAAAGGAAGAATGGAGCGAATTGCGAGACCTCGGAGAAGTTCAGACTTATCCGATGATAAGCTTTGTCGACCTGGCAGGCGGTAAACGCAGTTTTGCCCTGCTTTCAGACGGACTGCCTGAATACGATGTTCTGGAAGACAGCCGGCAAACACTTGCAATAACTCTCGTACGAAGCATTCTGCACGGCAGGCTTGACCCTGAGACGCAAATTCCGCCGATTATGGGCAGCCAGTGTCTCGGACCGCATCAGTTCCGCTACTCGCTGTATCCTCATAAGGGCGATTGGCAGGAAGGAAAGGTATGGCCGCAGGCACAGCAGCATAACCTGCAATTGAAAACTGTTCAGTGTATGGACACTATTGACGAATCAAAACCGGATAGTTGTTCACTATTAAACTTCGGCTCAGACGGTCTTGACATAAGCGCAGTAAAATGCTCGCAGGATGGAACAGCGTTAATAGTCAGATTGTATAACCCGACAACTTGGCCGATTAAAACTCCGATGACCCTTGCCGCGGGCAAATTCAAGTCAGCCGAACTTGCTGATATGCTCGAACAGCCGATACCGAAAGGCAGACTGGCTCTGAAGTTCGGCAATACTGTGATGCTCGATGTACCGGCCAAAAAAATAATTAACATCAGGCTTGAACCTGCATAATAATTTTATTGTTTGATAAGTCGAATCGGTCCTAACAGCGAAATACACTGACAGTGGCAGACTTCCCAGAGATTAAATTTCTTACTATTAATGTTTTTTAAAAGGATTACATCGAATGAAAAAGTATTTTTGTCTGGCGGTTCTGATTTTACTGGCATCTACAGTTTGTGCAGCAATAACACTTCCCTCGATTATTTCCGACAATATGGTTTTGCAGGCAGATTCGACCGCTCCGATTTGGGGCAAGGCGGAACCCAACAGCAAAATCACAATTGCCTGTTCATGGAACAAGGCTGCCGTTACTGTCGAATCAGACGAGCAAGGAAAATGGATAGCAAAATTAAAAACCCCTGAAAAAGGCGAAAACTGCACAATAACGATAACCTGCGGCAAAGACAGCATAACAATTAGTAATATTCTCATCGGCCAGGTCTGGCTTTGCTCAGGCCAGTCGAATATGGAATTTTTAACTAAACAATCTATTAATGCAGATAAGGAATTAGCCGAAGCAAAATTTCCGAACATCCGCCTGTTCAATGTTACGCGAACTACATCGAAAGAACCGCTCGATGACTGCAACGGCCAATGGGTCGAATGCAGCCCTGAAACGGCGGCTGAATTCAGCGCTGTCGGCTATTTCTTCGGCAAAGAACTCTATAAAAAACTGAAAACACCAATAGGACTTATTAACACGTCTTTCGGAGGTTCCCCTGCACAGGCATGGACAAATAAAGAAATACTTTCAAAAGACAACAGGCTGAACACATATCTCGAAAACGATGCCAATAACGAGGCACATAAAGAAATATATCTAAAACAGTACGCTGAAACACTGAATCAGTGGAAAAAAGATGTTGCCAGGGCTGTTGCAGAAGGAAAACCTGCCGCCAGGAAACCAAGCCCGCCGGTTCAGTTGAAAGCACATTGTAAATGCGCCGCTTTATATAACGCGATGATTCATCCGTTAATTCCTTTTGCGATAAAAGGCGTTATCTGGTATCAGGGCGAATCAAACGTCGATGATGCTGTTGCCTACAGAAAATTATTCCCGGCTATGATTACAAACTGGAGAGACGAATGGAAACAGGGAGATTTTCCTTTTTATTTCGTTCAGATAGCCGCCTATGGCCAAACTGATTTAACAACGCCTCCAGATTCGAAATGGGCTATGCTTCGCGAAGCTCAAACAATGACATTATCTCTGACAAGCACAGGAATGGCTGTTGCAATGGATATAGGCGAAGCCAAAAACATTCATCCAAAAAATAAACAGGATGTCGGCAAACGTCTGGCACTTTGGGCACTGGCGAAAGATTATGGTTTCAAAGATATCGTTTATTCAGGGCCTTTATACAAAAGTATGAAAATCGAAGGCAACAAAGTAAGAGCATCTTTCGAATATGCGGATTCAGGCCTTATGGCAAAAGGAGATTCAATCAAAGGTTTTGCGATTGCCGGTGCTGACAGGAAATTTGTCTGGGCAAACGCAAAAATTGATGGTAATACGGTTTTAGTCTGGTCGGAACAGATTAAAAATCCGGCAGCAGTCCGATATGGCTGGGCCAACTGGATTGATTGCAATCTTTATAACAAAGAATTTTTGCCCGCGTCGCCCTTCAGGACAGACGATTTTCCCGGCAAAACAGAATAAAAGGCAAATAAAATGAATTCTATCTATACAATCAAAAGAACTGCTGCGGCCGGTTTGGATAAAGTCCAATGGGAACAGGCAAATACCCTCGAGTTGAAAAATTATATGGGCTCCAAACCCCGGCATTTCCCAAAAACTCAGGCAAAACTCCTTTACGACGAGAAAAACATATATGTTTTCTTCAGGATTGAAGACCAGTATGTCAGAGCAGTTGCTCAAAAACTGCACGACCCCGTATGCAGGGACAGTTGCGCCGAATTCTTTTTTACGCCCGGCGAAAATATCTCTGATGGTTATTTCAATCTC
Source organism: Phycisphaerae bacterium (assembly GCA_041652575.1). Lineage (NCBI taxonomy): Bacteria > Pseudomonadati > Planctomycetota > Phycisphaerae > Phycisphaerae bacterium. Next base: position 245,658 of record JBAZHC010000004.1, read on the forward strand.
GAAATCAACTGCGGCGGAACAATGTTAATGTTTCATCAAACCGCCAGAAACGAAAATAAAATACAAATTTCAGAACAAAACTGTAAAAAAATAAAAATTAAGACTTCTATGCCAAAAATAGTCGAGCCGGAAATCAAAGAACCAATTACGTGGACACTGCATTATACATTGCCTCTGGAAATCCTTGAAAGTTACGCTAAAGTCAGCAAGCCTGCTGCAGGAGTTAAATGGCGGGCAAATTTCTATAAATGCGCCGATGACAGTTCTCATCCTCACTGGCTGACATGGGCCAAAATCGACAAACCTCGGCCGGACTTCCATAGGCCGGATTTCTTTGACACAATAGTTTTTGGTTAAAATTGAATTGAAAATGTTTATTTAATGGAGTGTTATAAACATTATGCTGAAACGAGTCGTCACATCTTATTTTATTATCGTATTTTTACCCCTATTGGCATTGGCAAAATCTAATATCTACTCTGAAGATTTTTCATTAGGCGCACAAGGCTGGCAGGTATCTCCTGCGGCGGTGGACTTTAACTATTCATCCGGCATCGGTCATGAATTCAACGGCTGTGCGGTTTTAAACATCCCAAATGATGAAGCGGCGAATTTTTCTTTAAAAGCTAACAATCTATTGATTACCGTTCAGCCAAAAGAATATTATATCGTGCGTGCATGGGTAAAATCACAGAATAAATGTTCGGCAATGCTTTCAGTAACGATTAAAGACAGCAAATCCGCCAATCTCGATTCTTATACATCACAGTATCGGATATCAGGTAAATGGAGCATAATTGAAACAGCCGTTTTCACCGCTGACAAGGGCGCCCTTCTCAGGCTGGACTTTACTTTCACAGGTAATGGAAAAGTTTACATCGACGATATTACTGTACAACGGTGCAGCAGAGAGCGGTTCTGGAATCTGGATTTCGAATCGGTCGAAAATTCATGGCCGAGAAGCTGGCCCGCAGTCGCGTGGCCCCCGAACAAAAGCAGGGTTTATTCTTCGAACAAATCGCCATTCGATGGTAACGGCTGCATGGCTTTCGAATTAAAAGGAGAAAACGGTCGTGCAGTTGCACTGAATTTTCCAAATAAACTCGCAGGCTCCGCTGTCGAGACTCCGATAGCATTGTCAGGGCTGAAAAGTTTCGGCATCGCCTGCCGCAGCAGCGGGCCGAAAATAAGTCTTGTCGCCAACTACTACACAGGACCTTCACGCAAGGCGATAGAGCGTTTCGATTTGCCGGCAACAGGCAAATGGCAGCAGTTTAATTGCGTCTTAACGCCCTCCGCAGAAACAGATTACGTGCAGCTTGAAATTTTAGCCGAAGGTCAGGGCACAGCCTTTGTCGATAAAATTACAATCAACCCTCTGGCAGATATTGCTCTGGTTAAAGGCAATGCCGTAGAACGACAATGGCTGAATGTTTCTACGGAAAAACCGGCAGACCTCGGAAAAATAAACACTTCGTCACAGGAAATTTATCAACCCATAACGGCATCTAAAAACAAAAGTCTTGTCAATGCGCTGAAAGCCAACCGCGGAATTCATCCGCGTCTTATGTTCAAACAGGAAGATATTGAAAAATTTAAAAACATGGCAGGCGGTACGCACGCACACATGTACGACCGGCTGATTGAAGCCGTAAATAATCAGCTCGCCGGCAAACTCAACGGCCACAATAACTGGACTGCCGCGATACTGCAGTCGTTCGGATACGTTATGACGCAGGATAAGACCGTGCTTGCACAGGCTAAACTTTGGCTGCTGGATATCTGCGACCAGTACTGGATGCCGAGCGATTTGAGTTATACATTCGGGACCCCTGCTCTGGCACTTGGATACGACTGGCTTTATCCGGTTCTGACTCCGCAGGAACGTGACGAGCTTCGTTTGAAAATTTCGATATTCACCCGGCCATGGTATGAAGTCACGGTCGCAATGGGCAAATCGGGGGCATGGCAGTTTAACCATGTAAATCTGCGGCCTATCGGATTCGGTCTTGCAGGCATGACCCTGTACGGCGACGGCTGCGCCTACGGCGGCGACGAAACCGCAGCTGACTGGGCAAACTATTCGAAATGGTGTATTGACAGCACCATCGCAACGCTGCCGACAGACGGTTCTTATCAGGAAGGCGTACATTACTGGTCGTGCGTATCTGAATGGTTTGTCAAATATTTTCTCGCATATCAAAGACTCACCGGTGAAAATTTATACGATTCAAGCAACTGGTTTAAGACAACCGAGGCTTTTCGTTTTTATCTTACGACAACGGACTGGCAAAATCAGGCCTGTTTTTCAGACTGCATAATAGATGAAATTGAAAATTATCCATCGGTTACCTCGCGCGCACTGGCAGGTCAAAACGGACCTTATGCACAATTGGCACAATGGGTCGCGGATAAATGCAATTCGCTTAACGATGTAAGCGCTGCAAGAAACGATGAACGTAGAGTATGGGAATTTCTTGTTTATGACCCTCGAGTAAAGCCGGCCGGCCCAGAAGAACTGAACCTGCAGAAATTGCATTACTTTGATGATATCGGTGTCGTAGCCAGCCATAGCAGTTGGGATGCCAACGACACGTTTTTTGTTTTCAAGTGCGGACCTTATGGCTGCGATAGCGGCGCAAAACGTTACGAAGCGGGCCTCGGAGGCAGATGGGGACATAATCATCCCGATGCCGCAAGCTGGCAGTTGTTTCATCGTGGAATACCGCTGGCTCTCGATGTCGGTTACGATATGTGCAAACGTACATTTAACCATAACACTATAATGCCCGGCGATTTCACACAAATCGGCGACGGTGAAACGTGGCTGTCTTCCATTACACCTTATAGTCAGGCTCCTCGGATAACGAAATTCGCAGGCGACAGCAACCTGTTTTATATCAAGGCACAGGCGGCAGGCAATTATGATAGTAATGCGCAATTAAAACAGTTCGACCGGACGGTTTACGGAATCGGCGGCAAATGGTTTGTAATTATCGACGATCTTGCTTCTGATGTGAATCATTCTTATCAGTGGATTCTCAACACTCGCAGAGCGGGAAATATTACCGGCCGAACCGTTGAGATTATTGACGATGGCGGCCCTGTGCCGAGAGGAAAATATCATCCCAATAAAGGCGATATTGGTAAAATCAATCCTAACGGCCCATCTAGGCTGATTGTTCAATTCTTCAGCCCTGAAAAACTTACGCTGACCGGTCAAATAACCGACATCGAAAAACCAATCGATACCTTCACACAGGTCTGGCGAATGAAAGCCGTAACAGAACCTGTGAAAACCGCAAAGTTCATATCTGTTATAGTACCTCTCGGCCCTGCCGATGAAACGCCGTGTATAAACTACACTGATAACACTATAATATTTGACACCAATTCGGGACGTACTGTTTTTGAACTAAATACAGGCGGTGTTCCTCGCATTAAATTTCAAACAAAAGAAACATTCTTCGACCGCGCGTATATTCTGCAAACAATGAAACAGGTTACAGTTTTTCAGAAGCAGTTCGCTGATGACACAAACGGCACAGACTGGAAGACAGGAACTTTTTATACAGGTGTGTTGGCCGCTTATAAGGCAACCGGCGATAAATATTTTTACGATATTGTAAAAGACTGGGGAAAAGCAGCCGGCTGGAAACTGGCAAATCAACCGTTTCACGCGGATTATCTTTGTGCCGGACAAACTTTCCTTGATATGTATCTGCTGGACAAAGACCCGAATATGAGAGCAGATGTCGAAAGAAAACTTGCCGGTTATTTCGGTAAAAGAACTATTACTTATGAAGAAATGCCCCACGTAACGAACAAAGACAGTAAACGTTCCTTCAGAGGCCGAGAAGCCTGGTATTGGTGCGACTCGCTGTTTATGGCGCCGCCGGTATTTACTAAAATGTACACGGTTACTAATGATAAACGTTATCTGAAACTTATGGATAAATTCTATTGGGATACAACTGAGTTTTTATTAGATAAAAAGGCCAACCTGTTTTATCGCGACCTGCGATATTTTACCGCTAAAACGCCTCAGGGAAACAGCGTTTTCTGGAGCAGAGGAAACGGCTGGGTATATGCAGGCCTGATTAGAATTTTGGATAATATGCCCGCTGATTGGCCGACGCGGGACAAATATCTCGAACTGTTCCGGAAAATGACAGAAGGTATTGTCAAATATCAGCAGGCCGACGGCCTTTGGCGAAGCAGTCTCAACGAACCGTCATGGTATGATATGCCGGAAACAAGCGGCAGCAGTTTCTTCTGCTATGGACTGGCAGCCGGTATCAACCGCGGATATCTGGATAAATCGAAATATTTACCGGCGGCAACTAAAGCCTGGCAGGGACTGCTGGGATGCGTAAACTCGCAAGGCCGTCTCGGACATGTTCAGCTTGTGGCAAGTAAACCAGGCAGTGTCAAGGAAGAAGATTTCACAAATTATGCACAAGGCGCATTTCTTTTGGCCGCCAGTGAAATATACAAAATGCACCCTTCCTTTCCGTAGGGTGCAAATATTATTTCGGCATAATTGTACAAAAAAGATGTAAATCTGTCCCCAACATGTATGTCGTCAGCAAGAATGGCACAAAAGAAGCTCATTTCTAAGAGAGTTTTTTCGGCTCCACTACGGTCATTGTACAATTAACTTTTTTTCTTTCAATCATTACTTTGTGCTTTAATTCAGCTCGTCGTTTTAATATTTCCTTGACCTTCTCCCCATTTATACACAAATTATATTATTTTAACCAGGCTTCTACTATCAGTGTAAAATCGAGGAAATTCACTATTCCATCGCCATTAGGGGCTGGTGCAATGTCCGCAGAAGGAATACTATGCGGCAACAGTCAAAGGTTTGCGTCAAAAATTGGTACATTTTGGCACGCCTGTCTTTGCAGGCTAAAAAAGGGTTGACAGTCTGTATAGGAAGTCGTTATACTGCAACGACTTAAATCTTGAGCACCCGTAGCTCAGCTGGATAGAGCAACGGATTTCTAATCCGTAGGTCAAAGGTTCGAATCCTTTCGGGCGCATTTATATTTTAAAGGCTATTAACGTCAAAAAATGAAATGTCTTAACGACCTTATTTATCTTCTTGCACTTATCGCAATTAGCCCGAAAATCCTGTACAGAGTTATAATGCATAACCGTTACAGGCACGGCTGGAGCGAAAGACTCGGCAAAATCCGCCGAAATTTCCCCGATAAAAAATGTATCTGGATTCACGCCGTCAGCGTCGGCGAAGTCAACGCCACAAAAACAATAATCGCCGAGCTTAAAAAACAATTGCCCCAGTACGAAATAATCCTCAGCGCCACCACCGATACAGGCATCGAGCAGGCCAATAAATTATACGGCAAAGAACTGAAGGTGTTTTATTTCCCGTTCGATTTTTCTTTTATCGTGCATCGTGCGTTTAAAAGATTAAAGCCGAACATCTGCCTGCTGATGGAGCTTGAAGTCTGGCCGAATTTCACTTCAAGGGCGCATCGCCTAAAAATTCCCGTCGTCGTCGTCAACGGCAGAATCAGCGACAGAAGTTTCCCGAGATATAATCTTGTCAAATTTTTCGTAAAACCAACTTTCAAAAAAGTTCCGCTTTTCCTCGCTCAAACCGCCGAATACGCCGACCGTTTCCTCGCACTTGGCGGACACACTAAAGCAGCCGTCATTACCGGAAGCCTGAAATACGATACCGCACAGGTAGCCGACAAAGTCGAAGGAGCCGACAAACTCGCCGCGCAGCTCAACATCGCCGGCCGGCGTCTTTGGGTCGCAGGCGGCACAGGACCGAATGAAGAAAAAATCATACTCGACGTATTCAAAAAATTGAAACAGCAGGAAAAATACGGCAATCTTCGCCTGGCAATTGTCCCCCGCAAACCCGAACGGTTTAACGAAGTCGCAGACCTGATTACGCAGTCAGGCTTTGAGCAGACAAGATACAGCCGAATAAAATCCGGCGGGCAAAGCACCGAAACCAATAAGGATACCGTAATCCTCGGCGACACTATGGGCGATTTGAGAAAATTTTATTCACTGGCGACGATTGTTTTTGTCGGCCGCTCGCTCGTGCCGATGGGCGGCTCGGATATGATGGAATCAACGGCAATGGGCAAATGCACAATCTTCGGCCCTCATACCTTCAATTTCAAAGAGACCGTCAAGTCGCTTCTTCTCTCTCAGGGCGCTATCGAAGTAAAGAATGCAGAGAAACTTTACGAGACAATTCAGAATTGCCTTGACCAGCCGCAATTCGCTCAGCAAATCGCTTCCGCCGGCCAAAAAGTTATCAAAGACAATCAAGGTGCAACACAAAAATCCGTTTCCGCCATTATCAATCTGCTGAAAGAGAAATAGTCATTTCGACCGAAGTCTAGACCCATCGAGACGAAGCGGAGAAATCTATTATTGCTTACTGTCATCTCTGAAAGCGTGCTTCCAGTCAAATATATTTTTCTATTATTTTTAAATCGTTTATCGAACCGCTTTTATGGTTTTCAACCAAGTCATCTCTTCGCCGTAAACTCCGGCATAATTTTCTTC